>JBAYIY010000012.1 GCA_041665365.1 Patescibacteria group bacterium | reverse complement strand
GGATAATGATAATGACGGTCTAGGTGATCCCGCTAACTCAACTTCGATTTGTTCTTACACTGTACCGACCGGTTATGTCTCAAATAAAAATGATGCCAATGATAATGATTACGATAATGATGGCAGTGTCACCGGGACAGATTGTAATGATAGTGATGCTACTATTCACGATAATCAAACTTATTACCGCGACGAGGACAATAATGGTTTGGGTGATCCTAATGATACTATTTCTGTCTGTTCTCTCACCGCACCGGCTGGGTATGTTGCCAATGACGACGATACAAACATCAGCACTCAATCAATTGGAGCAGTAGCTTATGTGGTCGGAACCAAAACCGGTCCTGGTATGGTTAAACTGTATGACAGTAATGATGTTCTAATCAGACAATGGCTGGCTTTTCCAAAGTCTGGCGTTATTGCCCGGTTAGTGAATATTAATGGCACAAAATACGTGCTGGCTGTCAAGAAAAAATCCGGTTCTACCTTACACATGTATAATATCAATGGTACATTATTGGATGTTCAAAAAATTCATACCAAATTACACTGGCGACAACCGGCCGTTGGAAATCTGAATAATGCTGCCAGTACGGAAGAGTTTGTTATTTCTTCACATGGACATAATACCTTGTATTTTAGAGCCTATAGTTACGATACTAGTAGTAATGCTTTTCATTTATTAAAAAGAACTAGTTATCATTATGTCGGCGGGACTTACCGTGTAGAGATAAAAAATAAAGTGGCTCAGATCAAGGTCAACGGCATTGGTAAAACGGTGTTCAATTGGAAACCGTTTTAAGAAGTGGTATAATAGTACCGTGATTAAAAGATTATCGACTCTAGTCTGTTTAATAGTTGGTTTAACATTAAGTCAACCCAGCCATGCGGCTGTGTTTAGTGACGATCTCGTTACCAACGGTAAATTCGATGCCGGTTTAGTGGGATGGTCGGGAGTAAAAGTGGCCGGTACAAATATTATTGATCAATATGCCTTAGATGGTTTGTTTTTGACAATGGGACAAACCGGTCAAATCCAATCGATTAGTCAGACAGTGAATATTCCCACCGGAACTGGTCGCACCACAGTGAGTTTTTATTATCGTTTGTTCACTAATGATACCGCTCATGACTATTTGCGTATGACAGTACAACGTCAAGATACCGGTGAAATTGTGGCTAGCCAAACTTTTTTGGCCAGTGACGGTGATGTTAGTACCTGGACTAAATCTGTTTTAGAAGCCGGTTCGTTATCTGGAAAAACCGTGGTAGCAACATTAGCGGTCGTGAATGACAGTACGGCTTTAACGTTTGTTGACATTGATACAGTTAGCATAAAAGTTGAGTCAGATGGTGAACTGGTTGGTATCGTGCAAGACACTAGGCAAAACCGTTTACGCAAGGTGAGCGTTACAGTGCGCCGGCCCAACGGTACTAAAATTTGGACAGGTCAGACAAATAATAAAGGTAGGTTTATTGCTGATCATTTGCCAGGTAACGTGAAAAAATATCGGGTAATTGTAAAATCTAACATTGCGAAATTATCCAAACGTATATTGATTGATTGGGCAAAACAAACCAAACAAACTTTCACATTGCATGGGTTCTAAATTATTATCAGTTTTGTGTGGTAGTTTAATCTGGCTGAGTGTGGCTCAAGCGGTACAGGCAACTGATGTGATCACGCAATATGATGTGGATTTAACTGTTCAACCGGCTGGTGTAGTTGATGTGATAGAAACTATTCAATATGATTTTGGTGATTTACCTGGCCACGGTATTACGCGCACCATCCCCACCCAGTATGTTAATGGGCTATTGAACGATACTATCTCAGTTAAATTACTAGATTCAAATTGGCCGATTACTGATGAATCAACTAACCAGCAAGTATTTTGGCGCATCGGCAACCCACTTAGAACCATGACTGGATTACAAACATTTATAATTCATTATCAAGTTGACGGGGTTCTGACAGATTATCAAAAAAATAATACTCACTACGTTGAGTTGTATTGGAACGCGATTGGCGGCGAGTGGGAGGTGCTCATCAACCTTGCCTCTGTGACGGTGCATTTACCGCCAGACAGTGATTTACCAGATTATCCCGCACAATGTTATTTTGGTCCGTCTGGTTCTACCGCCACTTGTACCTATACCAAAATAAATGATGGTTATACCGCTATGGTGTCTCAACTGCA
Source organism: Patescibacteria group bacterium (assembly GCA_041665365.1). NCBI lineage: Bacteria > Patescibacteria group bacterium. The sequence goes on along the minus strand of JBAYIY010000012.1, from coordinate 40,087 downwards.
ACCGTATGATTATCTGACTGTGTTGGTGGCGGTTAACCCTACGGTAGTGCAAATGCCCAGTCAGTCAGAAAGATATTGGCGTATTTTTCAAAACAATTGGTCAGTGGTTTTTATACCGCTAATTTTTCTTGTCACAATTACATTATGGTGGTTGAATCGTTCGGTTAAACCCAGCAAACCATTGATACCAATTTATGATGTCCCGGCTGGCATAACTTCGCCCTATCAAGCCGAATATTTGACTACCGGTACAATCACGAATAAATCCATCGCGGCAGAATTGATTGAATCGGCTCGGGTTGGTGAGTTGGAATTTGTTTATGATCAAACTAAAAAAGCCGTCAGTACCATTCGCTCGTTAGGTAAAGAGGGGCGCACTGATAGTGTAATTACCATGTTGCGTCAATTAGTATTTAGCACCAAAACTGAGGTTGAATTATCCAAAACTACGCTGTATGGGGCTGGTTTTATTAACTTGGCCAACCATGAGGCCGCGGCTTTAATAAAACAACAAGGTTGGTTGAGTCAAACCAAACAAACGATCAAAGTACTTTTATCAGCCTATAGTGTCGTTGGCTTTATTGGTGGGGGATTATTAATCGGCTTTGGTAATGAACAACAAATGCGTCATTTAGTTATTACCGGTATTGTATTATTCGTGTGTGGTATTGTGTCATTCTTTTTTGTCATGCGGCGTATACCGTACAATACGGCTGGGCGGGATGTTAAACAGTTATTGCTTGGTTTAAAATGGTTTTTAAGTGTCACTGAAACTGAGCGCTTAAAATTTTCTCAGGTGCCCAAATTAACCCCCACTCTGTTTGAAAAATTATTGCCTTACGCCATCGTTTTTGGAGTAGAACAACAATGGGTAAAACAATTTGAAACTATTCTGACTGAACCACCCCATTGGTTACATGGAGCTAATTTGATGTTGTTAAACTCAGCTTTGTTATCCGCTAGTCATACCACTAATAGCTTCAAAGCCCCGGCCTCAGGGCGTTCCGGTGGTGGCGGCTTTAGCTCGGGAGGGTTCTCCGGTGGTGGTTTTGGCGGTGGTGGCGGCGGGCGATGGTAAAAAATTATTCTTGATATAATCTGTCATTATTATTATGTCTGTTAGACGAGGTGAACCACATCCAAAACGCGAACGTACCATGATAAGTGGTAATGGTATACATGATGCCATGATAGAGGTATTAACGGTACCAAAACCAGTTGTTACCATTAGAGATACTGCCCACAAGGTGCGTGAATTTGTTGCCCAGCATGTGCCTGAGTTACCGCCAGACGCCGCTGATGGTTTTTATAGCCCAGCTCATGCTATGGAGCAAGCCGCTCGATTTATGGAAGAATTTGCTGCTCAGACAATTATGCGTTCAGCCGCTGATACAATAAAGCGTTTAGCCACTCATGCTGAGCGGACAAAAAATATAAATGTCTATACCTCTGGAAAACGGCGCAAGCAGGAGGTAACATTACCAGGAGTAACAGAGTTAACCGCGGCTTGGAAAATGTCTCCAGCCGGTCGAGAATTCAGACAATTATTAGAAAATATTTCTCATCACATATTAACATCTGATCCAATTATAGATGATACTGTACATGATATCTCGCGAGCGATCGATCTAATTATTACAGCCAAAGATGAGATGCCTGATGTAAATGCAAAAATAGCGAATCAATTTCCGCGCGCCGTTGTGTTGATTCTAATCAATTTAAGTTTGTTACTAGCTGAGGCAAAAAGACACAGTGGTGAGCCATTACCAACTAGTCGTGATAATCTTCATAATCTACGGTTAGTGCAAGGCTTGTTTAATTACAATGAAAAAGCCGAAATAGAAAGGATAAATAAACCAGAATCATCTGAAAAAAATGTTCCATATATTGTCGAACAACCACGCGTACTAAAAGTCTAGCCTGGTAAAATTAAGCGATATATATTAGGATAGAACAGCTCTTTCGCCTCCGTCGTTCAATGGATAGGACACAAGATTCCGGATCTTGCGATAGAAGTTCGATTCTTCTCGGGGGCACAGTTAGAGTTTTCCACATCTACTACACTTGATAGTATTTGGGTGAGTTGTATACTTTGGGTATATGACTATAAAAACTATCAGCGCAACAATTTTTCTTGGATTTATTAGTGGCTTGCTGGGTACAGCACTATTGGTTGGTGCCATACTGGCTTGTTTCCTGTATAAACCTGAGGCAGTGTGGAAAGTATTACCAGCTCCAGTCTCAAGCACTACCAGCTCAGCCGTGAGCGTGGCACCGGTAGCCGATCGTGATAATCAAGTTGTCACAGTAGTAGATAAAGTTAAGCCAGCTGTGGTGTCGATTGTGGCTACTCAAGATGTGCCGGTGTATGAACAATATTATGATCAACAGGATTTCTTTGGTTTTTCCATGCCGCAGTATCGACAAAATGGTACGCAAAAACAGGAAGTTAGTAGTGGCTCAGGGTTTTTAGTATCAGCCGATGGCTATATTGTGACTAACAAACACGTTGTATCTGATGATACGGCTGATTATACTGTTTATGCCAATGATGGTACCAAATATCCGGCTATCGTAGTGGCGCGTGATCCGGCCAATGATATTGCTATTATAAAAATCGACGGGAATGATTTTACCTTTCTGGAATTTGGTGATTCTGATCAATTAAATGTAGGGCAAACCACCATTGCCATTGGTAACGCCTTAGGTGAATTTAGCAATTCGGTGTCGGTTGGCATTGTGTCGGGTTTAGCTCGGTCAATTCAAGCGGGAGATGGTTCAGGTAAGGCAGAACAATTACAGGGTCTGGTACAAACTGATGCCGCGATTAATTTAGGTAATTCCGGTGGCCCATTACTAGATTTATCCGGTAAGGTTATTGGCGTAAATGTGGCCATGGCTCAAGCCGAAAATATTGGTTTTGCGTTACCCGGTAATTTGGTAAAAAGTACCTTTGAAACTGTCAAAACCACTGGTAAAATCAGTCGATCATATTTGGGAGTTAGATATATGAATATCACCCCTGATCTTAAAAAGAAGAACAATCTACCAGTTGATGCCGGCGCCTTAGTGTTGCGTGGCCAAGACCCAACAGATTTAGCCGTTGTTCCCAGTTCCCCAGCCGACAAAGCCGGGATACAGGAAAATGACATTATTCTTAAGATAAATGATCAAACATTGGATGAAAAACACGATTTAACTACCCTAATTTCCCAATACAAGGTGGGGGATAAAGTTACTTTGCAGGTCTTACACGATGGTGAAGAAAAAGATATCTTTGTTACTTTAGAGGAGCGTACCCAATAGATATTGGCCGTTTGGACTGGACATATTACCGTGCAATAGTGTATTATTCCGTTCTGTAGAGTATTTTAAACAATTATTAACCGTATCATTATGGCAAAGCCAATGACCAAAAGCCAATTCATGGCCGCCCTGTCTGAAAAAGCAGGTTTAAACAAGAAGCAAGTTGTCTCCATGTGGGACATGCTCGTAGACATGATCTACAAGCAAACCAAGGAAGCCGGTGAGATTACCTTGCCAGGCTTGGGTAAATTACAGAAAAAACATCGCGCTGCCCGGGTGGGTCGCAATCCAGCCACTGGTGCACAAATTCAAATTCCAGCCAAAACTGTGCTGAAATTCCGTGTCGCCAAACAAGCTAAAGATGCCGTTCTCTAAATACTAGATTGACGGTTAGCCATACAACCCCGTAATCAGCGGGGTTGTATTATTCAAAGCATAAAACCTAATTTTTAAAACACTCAAGACGTATGCGCACATCATACACATTAACCGCCTTGCTGGTAGCCACCGTTGTGGTGACTGGTGTTGGTTGTTTGCCGACTACTAAGACAAACACTGCACCAAAGACTGGTTCAACTAATCAACCCTCGGCTGATACGGCTGCTCCAAAAACCTATGCCGTTGGTGAGGATGCACCAGCTGGTGACGTTATTCATAAAGTCACATTGGTTGAACAAATGGATGTTATTCCAGCTTCAGCTACACTGCCTGAATGGAAAATTATTGCCGAAGATACCCCAGCCGCCGAAGGGTTCACCTGGTTACATATCAAAGGAACGGTCACTAATAATAGTAAAGAATCTGGTACCGTCACCACTAGAGGTATATATGTAATTGATGCTGATGAGAATCAATTTGATGCCTCAACCGATACCACTATTTATGTTGATAGCGATAAATCTCCTATCTACATCAGTGTGCAACCAACCCAAACAGTGGAATGGGATGGTTATTTTACCGTGCCAAAGGATAGTACCGGTTTAGCCTTAGTGGGGAATGATCTATCGTTCTTGCCAAAAGCCGAGGTACGCATCGATTTGGGGTTATAAAAGTTAAACATAATAAAAAACAAAAACAAGCAGTGGGCGAATAATATTCGCCCGCTGCTTGTTTTTATGTCAGGGTTTAATAATTCGTGTTGGTGTTGCTGTTTGTATCGCTATTTGTATTGGTTGTATCGGTGGTATCTTCAGGCGGTGTGCCGACAATGACCTCACCGGAGGTACCTTCAGGTAAATCAAACATGGCATTGGCGGTTTCAATCAGCTGAGCCGAGGCGGTTTGTTTAGCACAGGCATCTAGGCTATCATACGCTTCATCAACATATACCACCGGGCCGGAACCGGTATATTCGACCCGGCGTAAGTGCAAACCAGACGGTATAGCCGAGGTGTAGCCAGTTTCGGTATCAGCTGGGCCAGACATATCAGATAATATAATTTGACCATAAAAATCATCACTCGGTGTGACAGCGCGTTTGACTGGGAAAACAGTACCGCAATCAGAGTCAGATTTAGGAAAATACAATGTGATGATTTCTTCACCATCTTTGGCTACAACATCCGATACTTCTAATGTGTTCGTATTATCATTTACAGTATTAGTATTGTCATTACTATTTGGTTCAACTAAACCTTCATCATTGGTGGGTTTATTTGTATTACCATTCTTTTTGGTTGAATTTTTATTGGTAGTAGAATTACTATTTTTTACTGTATTAGTATTGGCCACAGTGTTGGTATTAGAAGTGGTTGAAACAGTTTTATCAGGGGCTAACAATAAATAGGCAAAGTAGCCGATGAGGGCTATTAACACTACAATAACTAAGCCGAATAAAATATATATTGGTTGGTTTGATGTTTGTTTAGTCATAGCTACACTATACACCATCACCTTGACGCCTGTCACCCAGTAGAGTAATCTATGCGTCACTATATTAAATATGATTTGGAAAAGACTTATTACAATTTATTTACCGGCTCTGGCCGTGCTTTCCATTATTGGGGTGGCCAGCGTGATGTTGTATAAAAATAATGATCCTAAATTAGAAGAGGTAAAGTTTGTGGAGAGCCCAGCTGTGGTATCGGATACTGCTCCACCGGTAGTTATTGAGGAATCTGTTGTCACACCGGATCCAATTATCAGTGCAACACCAAATTCAGAACCAACACCAGTAGTTGAGCCAAAGTTAGGTGTGATAAACAGTGTTATAGTCACCATTAGTGGGCCAGGAGTAGCCAAGCGGTGCGAGGTGACGATCAAACAAGACAAAACGGTTCAAGCTGTAATGTTACTGGCGGCTGAACAATGTAATTTTAGTTATCAATGGGAAAAATATTCATCTTTAGGCATATTTGTAAAAGAAATAGCCGGTGTGTCATCAGATAAAAAACCGCGTTACCATTGGATTTATTATGTGAATGGTAAATTAGCCGACGTGGGAGTAGCCGATTACACCGTTGTAGCGGGAGACAAAATTACTTGGCAGTTTGAACAAGATTATTAATTATTTTTATAAAAATTATGAAACATTTTCTTTTTACTTTATTACTTAGTTTAATTGCCTCACCTGTTTTTGCGGCCGATTATATTCAGACAAATATTCGGATCGAAACAGCTACTGGCACTGTGTATGCCGGTGATGTTTATTTAAGTGATATTGGCTGCTCGATACGTGATACTAATGGTACACGTCATGTCATCACTGGGGCTAAGGCGGTGTGTGCTTTAAAACAGGCCGCTAGCTTAGGTGGTTTTGCTTATGACATACAAGACTCTAGTTATGGTTTATATCTCACTAGCCTGGCCGATCAAATCGCCATTGGAAGTGATTATTGGTCATTTATTGTGAATTACACTCCAGCCAGTGTCGGTTTGGCTGATTATACTGTACAAAATGGTGATGAAATAATTTTGTCACTGGGTGGGTATCCAAATACTGCTTTGCAATTAAAAACACCCAACCAAGAAGTGTTGGCTGGAAATAAATTAACCGTCCGAGTAAAAGCTGACGGCCAGCCGGTGGTTGGTGCTAAAGTACATTTTGGTGATGTTATAAAAACCACTGATAACTTTGGCAAAGCCAGTTATAAACCAAATACACTTGGTGTCCTTAATGTTTATGCAGACAATACTGGATCAACCAGAACTTATAATACATTTATTCGGGTAATGAAACCATACAGTACTAATCAGATATTTACAGTTAGTGATCAACAAGCGGCCATAAATTCGGCAACACAATTTTTATCTAACCAGGTTGGGGATAATGGTTTAGTAAATGATAGTCAAAGTTTAACCGAGTGGACAGCTCTGGCTTTAGCCAAGACCGGTGCCGATACAAGTAAAATACAAGTGGCGGTGTTGAATTATGATCCGACCACCACCATGCCTTTTGCTACCACGGAAATAGCTCGCCACATTTTAGCTGTTCAGGCGTTGGGTTTTAATGCGAGAAATATCAATGGGGTGGATTATGTGGCACGTTTATTAGCCATGAAAAATAATCACCAGTTTGGTGATGAAGCTTATGTGAATGATGATATCTTTGCTGGTTTGGCTCTAACCGCTGTGGGGGAAGATGCTGGTGTCGCCATCACGGCCGCACAGCAAGCGATAAATACTGATGGTGGATTATCTTATGCTGTTGCTAGCACCGTTAGTGATGTTGATACTACTGCCTATTATGTGCAGTTGTTAAATGCCGCTGGAGATGATGATTATGGCCAAACCGTACGGTATTTACGCTCCCAACAAAATCTGGACGGCGGTTGGGGGTATACTGAACATAGTGCGTCAAACTCTTCCAGTACAGCGGTGGTAATTCAAGCCTTAAACGTAGATATGAATAATGTCCGGCGCAATCATCGCACTGGCTATCAGTTTTTACAGTCAGTCCAAGCTCCCACAGGTGTGTATAAATATGATACCTTTGGTTCTAACAGTAATAACGTTCTCAACTCTAGCTATGCGCTCTTGGCTATGCTAAAATAGAGGCATGATCCATCAAGTAAAAGACTTCAAACATCTCATTGGGCACTTACCAGGCATGACTGACCGTCAGGTGGAAACTCACCTCGGTTTGTATGCTGGCTATGTCAAAAAATTAAATGAAATTCAAGACAAATTAAAAACGGTTGATCCAGTTGAAAGTAACTATACCTACGGAGCTTTTTCTGAATTAAAACGGCGCGAAACCGTGGCTTTTAACGGTTCGTACTTACATCAAGCTTATTTTGAAAATATGACCGCCCAGACCACTGAGCAGTTATCTCAATTTCGAGCTGCCATTGAAGCGAGTTGGGGGACTTGGGAAAAATTTGTGGCCGACATCAAAGGTTCGGCGGCTTCCACGCCAGGTTGGGTAGTGCTTACAAAAAATAAAATCGACGGGATGCTGCATACTTATATCATGTATGAACATAACGTGAATTTCCCGATCCACAATAATGTCTTGCTAGCTTTGGATTGTTGGGAACATGCCTTTGCCATTGATTATGGTACAGACAAAGCCAAATACGTTGATAATTTTCTAAAAGTAGTAGATTGGCAAGTAGTAGCCGAACGGTTTGTGGCGGTACAGTAATAATATGATTGAGCAAACTCAGTTCATTTCTATAGTTTCCCACCAGTTGCGGACACCGGCTTCAACTATGAAATGGTATTTAGAAACGTTGCTGGAAAATCGCCATGGTAATCCCATTAATGATTGGCAGCGTGATAAATTGCATCAAGTGTATCAAAGTAATGAGCGCATGATTTCGTTGATTAATGATTTATTAAATGTCTCACGTTTGGAAGCTGGTAAATTAATGATCAAGCCAACGGCCGTAGTCTTAGCGACGGTAGTTAACCCCGTGTTGGAAGAGTTGCTGCATTTTGCTCACGCCAATAATGTCGAAATCACTGCTCAACTACCAAGCGATCTACCAGCGGTTAGTGCCGATGGCGATAAACTACGCGAAGTCTGTCTTAATTTGGTTAGTAATGCCATTAAGTACAGTCAACGTGGTCATCGCCCAGTAATCATTAGTGCGCGGGTTGTAGCTAATATGGTTGAGTGTGCCGTAAAAGATGAAGGCATTGGTATGTCAGATGAGGCGCAGACTCATTTATTTGAAAAGTTTTTCCGAGCCGATAACGCCATTGAATTACAAACCGAAGGGTCGGGTCTAGGCATGTACATTGCGCGTGAGATTATTCGTTTACACGGTGGTGATATCCGGGTTGTTTCTACTCTTAATCAGGGCACAACGGTTTATTTTACATTACCAATTTATGAAACAAAGTAAGTCTATTCTAATTGTTGAGGATGAAGTCTTCTTATCTAAGATTCTAGCGGAACGGATGCGTGATGAAGGGTTTGATAATATTGAGGTCGCCGGTAATGGTGAAGAAGCGTTGGCTAAGATGGTAACACAGCGCCCGGATATTATATTATTGGATATGATTTTACCGCGCCTGAATGGGTTTGAAGTATTACAACAAATGAAAGTTAATCCGAAACTAAAACAAGTGCCAGTCTTAGTCTTATCCAATTTAGGTCAAGATGATGACATTGCTAAGGCCAAAGCTTTAGGGGTGGCTGATTATATTGTGAAAAGTAATTTTTCTTTGCAAAAAGTGGTGCAAAAAGTTAATACTATTTTAGCCGCCAAACAACCACCGGCTGGTTTTCAACTCTTTGAGTTAATCATCGTTATTGCTACGGTAGCTATTTTAGCAGCTATTGCGGTGATCTTGATTAATCCCTGGCAACGTATTAATCAGGCACAAGATCGACAACGGTGGGCCGATGTTGATAAGTTAATGGATGCTGTTATTGATTATATTGCCACCCATGACGGTAAATATCCGGCAGATTTGGCCAGTGCCACCACTGTACCGATTGATCCAGATGGGACAGCGCCGTATACCTACACAAAATTAGATAATGGTTTAGTAATGATTACCGCTGAGGGTGCTGAAACTGAAGTCATCTCTGAAGTGCGTTAGTGCCGCGAGAGAGAATCGAACTCTCATGGAAGTAAATCCGTACGATTTTGAGTCGTATGCGTCTACCAATTCCGCCATCGCGGCCGACTGAACGGTTTTGATAATAGCATTTTTCAATTAGGTGTCAATACGCTATACTACTACGATATGGCACGGGTAATTGCTTTTGCGAATCAAAAAGGCGGGGTGGGTAAAACCACTACCACCGTCAATGTGGCGAGTTTTTTAGCCTTGTCCGGTAAAAAAGTGTTATTGATTGATGCTGATCCTCAGGCTAATGCCACGAGCAATTTGGGTATTAATGCTAAACAATTGGAACGGGGGATTTATGATGTCATAATTGGTAAAATGCCGTTATCTAATGTGTTGTTTCAAACCGCCGTGAAAGATCTGCACATTGCTCCGGCCACTATTTCATTAGCTGGTGCGACCGTTGAATTAGTGCCACTCGAACGGCGCGAATATCAACTGCAACAGGCTATAAAATCTGTGTTATATTATTACGATTACGTGGTAATTGATTGTCCGCCGTCATTGGATATGTTAACCGTCAATGCTTTAGTGGCAGCGAGTGAAGTGATTGTGCCGGTGCAGTGTGAATATTTTGCCCTGGAAGGTTTAGGTCAGCTTCTGCAGACGATCGAATTAGTTAAACAACATTTACAACCAGACTTATTTGTGAGTGGGGCAGTAGTGACGATGTATGATAAACGGAATTCATTATCCAAAGAGGTCATGGCCGAACTACAAAAATATTTCCCCGATCGCTTGTTTTCCAGTATTATTCCACGCAATGTGACATTAGCTGAAGCACCATCCTTTGGGCAACCCATTGCGGTATACGATCCACATTCTAAAGGTGGTAAGGCGTATGCCGCCCTAACTAAAGAAATTATGTTATACTCATAATCTATGGCACTAGGTCGAGGGCTAAGTTCCCTGATTCCATCAATTGATAAACGGGTTGCTCAAGCGGCCGTGGCGCAAGTCTCGGTTGATGATATCGTTCCAAATCCGCATCAACCCCGGCGGCATTTTTCTCATCAAGAACTTGAGGAGCTGGTACAATCCATCAAACAACATGGTATTTTACAACCGTTATTAGTGTCACCGGCGGCACGCGGTTATGAACTAATCGCTGGCGAACGTCGTTTACGTTCGGCCAAAATTGCCGGTTTGGAAACCGTGCCAGTGATTGTCAGACAGGTTGATGAATTAGAAAAAATCGAGCTGGCTTTGATTGAAAATATTCAACGCTCAGATTTAAGTCCAATTGAAAAAGCCGAGGGTTACCGCAAATTATTACAGGAGTTTGGTTTGAACCATGATGAAGCGGCTAAAAAACTTGGGTTATCACGCTCCAGTTTTTCAAACACTTTGCGCTTATTAGATTTGCCCGGCGATATTCAAAAAGCCTTAGCCGAGGGTAAAATCACCGAAGGGCATGCTAAGGTATTATTGGGTTTAGATAACGAACGTGATCAGCGTCGGTATGTGGAGTTGATTAAAACTGATCACTTGTCTGTGCAAAAATTAACCACCGCGGTGTCTGGTGTCACTAAACAACGTCATAGTTTACCATCCGGTGTGTTTTCCGAAGAATTAGCTACAGCTTTGGGTACTAAAGTAAAAATTACTCCCACGCAAATTATTATTGAATATTATTCTCCAGCGGAGTTAAACACTATCATTAAAAAAATCACTCGTAATAGTTAAGTACGGTTAAGTTTTTGTAGAATGTGTCGTTTGGCTGAATTGGTTTTTACCAGATTAAGCCAATCTGGGTTGGGTAATTTGCGGTTTTTATCAATCAGAATTTCAACCACATCACCCGATTTCAGGGTGGTATCTAAGGCTACCATCGCATCATTTACTTTAGCGCCAACACATTTATGCCCAATATCGGTGTGAATATGATAAGCAAAATCTAATGGGGTGGCATTATCCGGTAAATCAATCACATCACCGCGTGGGGTGAAGACAAAAATATGGTTCTGAAATAAATCAATTTTTAATGACGTTAGATATTGTTCTTCATCTTTAATGTCTTGTTTTAAGCGCGCTAATTGTTGAATCCAACCCAACTTTTCTTTGGGAATAGCGGTTTGATCACTTTCTTTATAGTGCCAGTGCGCCGCGATACCAAACTCAGCTTCGTCGTGCATTTCTGGGGTGCGAATTTGAATTTCAGCAATCTCGCCATCGGGCGTAAACACTGTTGTGTGCAACGACCGATAACCGTTGGGTTTGGGTTGGGCAATATAATCTTTAATCCGACCTTTTAAAGGCGGACAGAGTTTATGCACAATGCCCAGTGTTTCATAACAGTGAGACACATCAGCGACAATAATGCGCAAAGCCACCAGATCGTATATTTTGGCCAAATCACGATCATGTTTGATTAATTTACGATACAGTGAATAAATATGTTTAGCCCGGCCATGTACAGAAATGAAAGCAATATGATGATCAGACAAAGTTTTACTAACGGCCTGTTGTAATTTACGGACAATTTTTTCCTTTTGGCGTTGTTCTAATTCAATCTTTTTTAACAGCCAGGCATATTCTTCCGGATAAACATACGGGAAAGATAAGTCTTCCAGTTGTCCGCGCACATCACCCATGCCCAGGCGATTGGCGATGGGAGCATAGATTTCGAGAGATTCCAAAGCGATGCGGCGCTGTTTTTCTGGAGGCAGAGCTGATAATGTTTCCAAATTGTTCATGCGGTCGGCGAATTTAATCACAATCACGCGCACATCACTGGCCATGGCGACAAACATGCGGCAGAGATTTTCCACATAACGCTGAATCCCGCGGTATTTCAATGTACCCAGTTTAGTCACACCTTCCACTAAGAAAGCTACTTCTGAACCAAACGCTTTTTTAATATCTTTAAGGGTCCGCTCAGTATCTTCAGGCACATCGTGCAACAAACCGGCCGCGATGGTTTTGTCATCCATCCCAAAGGTGGCCAATTTGTAAGCCGTGGCTTTGGGGTGATCAAAATACGGGGCGCCAGATTTGCGCATTTGTCCCTCATGCGCTTTTTCAGCAAAGTCAAAAGCTCGTTCCAGCAGGTCAAAATCCGCATCCGGCACCTGTTCTTTGATATATTCCATTAGTTCTTCCCGTTTCATAGTTTCTATTATAACCTACGTGTTATGTTTATTTCTTCCGGGCGGTAATTAAAGCGGCAGCTTGGTCTAGGGTGATTGTCATTGGATCTTGGCCTTTGGGAATGGCGGCATTCACTTTACCGCATTTAAGATACGGTCCGTATTTACCGTTACATAATTGCATGGGGGCTTTCAAGGTAGGGTGATCACCGATGATTTTTAATACTGTCGTGCGTCGACCTTTCACTTTTGGAGTAGCTAACATTTCACAAGCGCGCTCAAATGTTAGAGTAAGGATATTATCTTCTGGGCTCAAACTTCTCGTTTCTACACCACACCTGATATATGGACCAAAGCGACCATTATCAGCGACAATTTTTTCGCCGGATGATTCATAAACACCCAACACTTTTGGTAACTCCAATAATTGTAAAGCCACATCTAAAGTCACATCTGGTATTTTCATACCCGGCAATAACCCTTTCATTTTAGGTTTAATGGTCTTTTCTTTCTTTATTCTCTTTTTTTTCTTTTCGCCCGTTTTCTTTTCAGCGTCTTCATCTTCCTTCATCTTTTCAGCGATCCTTTCTCGATCACCCAATTGCACGTATGGTCCAAAGCGGCCATCCAGAACATACACGGGTTTTCCGGACACTGGGTCTGTGCCTAATGGAGTGGGACCGGTTGATCGTTTTTCGATAAACTCAACTGCTTGGGCGATGGTTAATTCGTCCGGCGCAATCGTATCAGGAATACTGGCGGTGTCTTCACCGGTGGTAAGGACACGTTCAACAAATGGACCAAACCGACCCACCCGAACGTTTATAGCATGTCCGGCGGCATCGTGGCCAATTGGAATCGTGCAGGTTTTGCGTGGATCAATTTCAACCTGGAGCATGTTTTTTAAACCAGCTTCGGTCTTATCTCCAAAGTAGAATTTTTTTAAATAGGGGAGAGAGGTGACAGTTCCTTCGGCGATGTGATCTAAATCGTCTTCCATAGCGGCGGTGTAAGCAGTGTTAACGACATTGGGGAAGTTTTGACTCAATAAGGCATCCACTGCAAACGCCACAAACCGCGGGACTAAAGCGCCACCTTGTTTATAAACATAGCCGCGATTTTGAATCGTATCAATAATCGTGGCATAGGTACTCGGGCGACCAATTGCGTCACTTTCTAATTGTTTAATTAGCGATGCTTCGGTATAACGAGCCGGTGGTTTGGTATGATGTTCCAAATTTTCCGCACTGATCGATTGAACCGGTTCACCCGTTTGTAAATTAGGCAACACTACCTCAGCCTCACTAGATGTATCATCACTACTTTCATTATAGACTTTAATAAAACCGGCGAACTGAATAGTGCGGCCACTGGCTTGAGCTATCACATCGGTGTAGGTTAACTGGACGGAAGTTTGTTGCAGTTTCGCATCGGCCATTTGTGAAGCAACAGTTCGTTTCCAAATTAAGTCATATAAACGGCCTTCTTCATCATTCAAACCAATCTCATCAGCGGTGCGCATATCTTTACCGGCTGGACGAATGGCTTCGTGCGCTTCTTGGGCGGATTTTTTACTGCGATATTGGCGGGGAGCATCTGGTAAATATGGTTCACCATAGAGACTAGTTATTTTTTGCCGAGCGGCTGAAATGGCTTCACCAGATAAATTAACCGAGTCGGTACGCATGTAAGTAATATAACCTTGTTCATACAAACGTTGAGCCACGCGCATGGTTTTACCAGCCGGCCAACTGAGTTTACGGCCAGCATCTTGTTGCAAGGTACTAGTGATAAATGGTGGCTTAGGTGTGAGAGTGAGCGGTTTTTGTTGAACATCACTCACTTGCCAAGTTTGTGGAGCCACTCGATCGGCGAGAGCTTGGCCAGATACCACATCTAATACCACCACATCTGACTTTGCTTTAGCTAACAATTCACCAGTGGTGTTATCAAAGTCTTTAGTACCAGCGACTCTCTTATCACCAACCTTTGTAATTTTTCCAGTGAAGCGATCGTAATTTACTGTCACATCATAGTAAGCTGAACTACGAAAGGCCATACGGGCTTTTTCACGTTCCACCACTAAATGTAGAGCGGCACTTTGCACACGTCCGGCCGATAATTTTGGAGCAACTTTACGCCACAAGATGGGCGAGATTTCATAACCATATAAACGATCCAAAATCCGGCGCGTTTCTTGAGCTGACACCAAATTCATATCTACACTACGCGGATGTTCCAGGGCGGCTAGAATCGCGTCTTTAGTAATTTCATGAAACACCATGCGTTTCACCGGCACCTTAGGTTGTAACACTCCCAGTAAATGCCAGCTAATAGCTTCTCCTTCGCGGTCTTCATCAGTCGCGAGAAACAGTTCATCGGCCTCTTTAACTAATTTTCGTAAAACCGCAATATGCTTTTTTTTATCACTCGGTATGATATAGAGTGGTGCAAAATCATGTTCCACATCAATTCCTAAACGAGACCATTTAGCGGTTTTGTATTGCGCAGGGATATCGCTGGCTGATTTTGGTAAATCGCGGATGTGACCTAAGCTTGATTCAACAACATACCCACTCGGGAGGAATTTCTTAATCGTTTTTGCTTTTGTAGGGCTTTCAACTATGACTAATTTCATACATTGACCAAAGATTCTTCCGTACTATTCCTTTTATTTCTAAATCTGTCAAGTTTTGTTGCAAAGTCGCAATATCACAATCTACCTGTTGAGCCAATAATTCCAAATGTATGGCACCACCAGACAAGTGTTGTAAAATAGTGTTTTGCAGAGTAGAAATATTTGTTAAGTTTGGGTGAGTGGCCGGTGAGACGTAATTCAATTCAGATAAAATATCAGCTGGCGTGTTTACTAAAATGGCACCCTGTTTGATTAAATTATGTGTGCCAATTGAGCGACTACTAAAAATTGAACCGGGTACAGCAAAGACTAAACGGTTAGATTCTAAAGCATGATGCGCGGTGTTGATGGCGCCCGATCGTTCAGCGGCTTCTATCACCACAGTAGCTAAACACAAACCAGCCAAGAGGCGGTTTCGGGCAATAAAATGATGACGTTTAGCCACAGTTTTTTCTGTATATTCAGATAGTAACAAACCATGATTAGATATTATTCTATCGGCGAGTTGACGATGGGCACTTGGAAACATGACAGAATCATTTAAACCGGAACCAAGCACCGCAATAGTTTGGCCATGGTGTTGTAAAGCAGTTTGGTGAGCCACGGCATCGATACCAGTGGCTAAACCGCTAACAATGACTAAACCAGCCCGGACACACGCGGCTGTGATTTGCTCGCAAACGGCTGCACCATACGGTGTCATGGCGCGACTACCCACAATGGCAATGGCCGGCTGATATAAGGTGGCCGCATCACCGATGCTATATAATAAGTGTGGCGGATGGGGGATTTCTCGCAACAACGGGGGGAGATCTTGGGATGAAATTACCATAATAAAAACCCGCAATAATAACTTAGGCGGGCTTTTATAAGACTCTAGCAAACTTTACGCTGTTTGACAACTTTGATATAGTCACCCCATGAGAAACAGGTGGATTGGGCTTTATAGTGTTGGCGTGGTCGTTGTCGTGATCGGCGGAGTACTTGGGTTTGTCTGGTGGAAAAATGGGTTTGATGAATATATGCCAGTCAGCGGTAATGTCGTTAATGTTACGTTGGTGCCGGAAGAAACAGTTAATTTGCCGGCTCGGTATTATGCGTCAGCCGGTGTGGTGGGGCGACGTGGAGTGATCTTGTTGCACCAAAATAATAGTAACCAGAATTCATGGAACCGGTTAGCGGCTGAATTACAAGAGCGCGATTTTGAAGTGATGACGTTTGATTTTCGCACCACCACGGATTACAACTTGTTAGTGAATGATGCCGCCGAAGCCGTAAAATATCTCCGCGATATTAAGGCCGACATGCCGATTGCTGTGGTGGGAGCCGGTTTGGGAGCGAATGTGGCGATGCGGCTAGTAGATCAAGATACAGCTTTAACTGCCGTGGCACTGATTTCACCGCAATATAATTATAGTGGTGTAAAAATTACGCGCGCCAATCAACGGTTTGTGCGGCCGGTCTATTATCTTGTTAGTCAATCTGATGCCGTCAGTTTAGCTGCTACCCAAGGCCTATATGATAAAAGTCGTTCCATTACTAAAACTTTACGCATTGTCACAGAAGCCAGTGGGCGAGGGACAAAATTATTACGCCATGCTCCAAAGCTTCGCGCCGGTTTAATTGATTGGTTAACGACTGTATTATGACTGATCATATTTGGCGGATTATCATTATTTTAACATTGTGGTTGGCCACTTTGTATGTAGTCACTCATTTTAGTAAGAAATTTTTAACTCTAGTCTTAACCAAAAAAAATGTTTTATCACAGCAACGAGCGACTACTCTAAGTGGAGTGGTGTCACAATTGTTGCGCATCACCATAGTATTGATCTTTGGTATGATGTTGCTCTCTGAGTTTGGGATACCGGTTATTCCAGTATTTGCCGGCGCCGGAGTTTTAGGAGTAATTATTGGTTTTGGCGCACAGTCGGTAATCAAAGATGTATTAGCTGGCTTATTTGTGGTGTATGAGAATAATTATACCAAAGGTGAGTTAGTAAAATTGGGTGAGATCACCGGCGTAGTCGAAGATGTCTCTCTGCGTATAACCATTTTACGCGACCAGTCTGACGTGGTGCACTATATTCCGAATGGTTCTATTACTGTGATATCTAATTATTCCAGAACTAATAAACCGGGTAAATCTGTCTAATAATCCAGAAAAAATACTATGATAAGATTTTGGCTAGTTACAACCCTACTAACACTATTACCCTTAACGGTTAGCCACGCGCCAGTGACTAACGTAGCCATGAAACAAATCATTACTACACAGCGGGTGAAGCTAACCTGGGATCGTGTGACTACAGCCAGACGCTATCGTATAAAAATCATTCATAATGGTGTCCGCATGGCTCGGAAACTTGTCAGAAAGCCCAAAGCTAAATTTCGTGAAACTAAATTCATTGATAATGAATCGTATACTGTCTATGTGCGGGCGCGGGGTAATAAAAATTATACTAAAACTGATTGGACAACTTTTACCTTTGTTTTTTTTGATATCGATCATGATAATGATTTAATTAGTGATGCTGACGATCCAGATGACGACAACGATGGTATTCCGGATACTGAAGATAGTGACCCATATGGTGTGAGTGGTACAGTTTATCCGGTGACGATTAAACAGAATAGTTTTGTGAATGGCACAATTACGCTTGCGCAAAATGATAGTGTTACTTGGATCAATCAAGATGAAGGTGGTCATGCTGTTTCGGCCACTAATGGTCAATGGTATAGCCCACCGTTAGAAGCCAATGAATCTTATACGCACATATTTTCTGCAGCCGGTGTTTTTCCATATTACGATCCAACGCATCCGCTTTTAACCAGTCTCACCGGCACGATCACAGTGACGAGCCAATAATATGCGTTACAACAAAAGCGTCGTGGCGGCAGGATTCTTAGTCGGTATAATAGTAGTGACAATTATTTTGCGCGTCCGGTTTTATTTTTATCCACCGCAAGATCGTTTGACTGATCAATTTACTAATCTGGTTGCTGTGACTGTACCGACCGAAGACATTATTCCTGACTTAAAACCAGTCGACACAAAACAGGCTTTATATAACAGTGATCCAATCATTACTGATTTAACGACTGGCTTACCTTTAGCCAGCGCGACACAATCTGGTCAGGTTTTTATTTTGTTGTTGCGCGGGAGTGATTTAGTAATTTGGTCGGAGCAATCTGAACAGGTATTACATGACAATATTACTTTAGTTAATGGTCAACCCCCAGTGGCATCGTTGACTGTTACTGCCAATGGCTTTGTGCTCGTGGTTGATCGTTTGGTTGAGCGGTATGATACCGTTTGGCAATTACGTGATAGTCTCACCTTACCAGTGTCACCACGCTTGGTAGTGGCGAATGATGATACTGTTTGGTTTTATACAGCTGACAGTTTAATGACAGTCGCTTTACCCACCGGCACAGTATTAGCTCAACAAATAATCATTGATAAACTGCCGTGTGCTCTTGTACTGGATAACACTGATGTTGTTACCATCCAAACTTCAGACACTAATACTACGTTTACAAAATTAAATAATTTAGGTGTAGCGCAACCGGCGATTGTAGCACAATTAACTTTACCGGACTCATGCCAATCAGCCGTGCGGGCAGGGAAATTAGTCGCGCTGGTGTTTGCTCAGCAAATTAGTTTGTTGGATGACAACTTAGTGGCGCAGTATGTGCCGATCACTTTAACCCCAAACATGATTGCTCCACAAGTATTAATCCAAGATGATGGCTTGTCTGTGATCTACAGTACGTCAGAAACATTAGGAAATTATACGACGCATTTGGCTAAATATCTAACCCCAACCTCCCCCGTTCCTCGCTGACTCGGAACAGCCCCCTCCTTTCAGGAGTGGGGCGAAGACGGGGTCCTTGTCAATTCCTAAGATTAGGAGTATATTCGTTAATGAAAAGCGCCACCTATGATTGGGGGCGTTTTATGTTTAATAGAACTTTCACAGCAAAACAAATTCATTTACAAAGAAAGATTATTAGGATTTAAGTTCAGACGGCAATTCGCTATTTATCGATATATTGTTGATTTTTACTGCCACGAAAAGAAACTAATCATTGAAGTTGATGGCGAAATTCACAAAGATCATCAAGGATATGATCAATCAAGAGATGTTTATTTACGATCATTTGGATATTCAGTAGTTAGGTTTACAAATGCAGATGTTCTAACCAGACCTGTCTGGGTCTTAAATCAAATTTCCCCACTCCTGAAAGGAGGGGGGAGGTTTACTCAAAATAGATTCATTCTAATTGTTCTAATTGTAGTACCGCTTGGTGTAATAACCGGGTATATAAATTTAAACCGATTTGTTGCACATGACCGTGTTGTTTTTTACCTAAAATATCACCCACTCCCCGGATTTCTAAATCTTTCATGGCTAATTCAAAACCACCGCCCAAACCTTTTATTTGATGCAGCGCGCGCAAACGATTTTGCCCCTGTTTGGTGAGATGTTGTTTGGTGTAGAGCAGATAAGCATAACCTTGAATATGGCTGCGTCCAATTCGGCCACGCAATTGATATAATTGAGCCAAACCAAAATCTTCCGCGTGTTCAATAATTAAAGTATTAGCATTAGAAATATCCAAACCATTTTCAATAATGGTTGAGGCAATTAAAACATGAATCCGTCCACTATAAAACTGTTCCATCGTGCGAATTAGTTGGCTAGCCGGCAATTGGCCATGCGCCACGGCCACAATGTGATTAGGAAAATGCTGGCTCACAAACGCCTCACGGGCATAAATGGTACTGAGATCATTGTGCACAATATACACTTGGCCAGAGCGGTCTAACTCTTGCGCAATAGCTTGCCTTTCTAATTCCGGAGAAAATTCATTGATGACAGTTTGAATACTCAGGCGTTGGGGTGGGGCAGTATTGAGCACGGAAATATCGCGCAAACCAGACATGGCCAAATTGAGCGTGCGGGGGATCGGTGTGGCTGTCATAGTTAAGACATGAGCTGAAGCGCGCAGGGCTTTGAGACGCTCTTTATGCAACACACCAAAGCGTTGTTCTTCATCAATTACTACAAAGAATAATTTTGGAAAGTTAATATCACTGGATAATAAGCGATGTGTCCCAATTACAATGTCAACTTGGCCAGCTTGAATGGCTTTAACAGTGTGTCTAATTTCCGCGGCAGTTTGTAAACGAGATAAACAAGCCACTCTCACTCCATATTTATCGAGGCGATTATGAAACGTGTGCCAATGTTGATCGGCTAACACGGTGGTTGGCGCCAGCAAGGCCACTTGGCCACCACCGGCTAATACCACATGCAGGGCAGCGCGTAAGGCCACTTCCGTTTTGCCAAAACCAACATCACCACATAGCAAACGATCCATCGGTTTGTCATTAGCCAAATCTGTTAATACATCAACTATCGCTTGATCTTGATCGGCAGTTAAAATGAAATCCACATCCGCCGCACAATCGGCTTCAATTGGCAAAACTGTGCTCGGTACCACACTGGCGATAGCCGCATCGCGTTGGGCATGTAGTTCTAATAACTCACGGGCGGTATGACGGACATCATCTTGCACGCGATGCACTAAGGTTTCCCATTGCGTGCCGGATAATTTTGTTAGTTTCGGTTGGGCTTGGCCTAAATATTTTTCCACGCGATTAGCCGCTTCTAAGGGGACAAATAATTTATCATTACCTAAATATTTTAATTTAAGATAATCAGTGCCATCGATATTAACTTGACCTTCAAAAATACCAATCCCATGATCAATATGCACCACGTAATCACCTAATTCAAGCGAGCTAATATCCAATGGTTTAACAAACGTGGCTAAAGTTTCTTCTTGACCAAAAATATGTGCATCGGTTAAAAACAACCAATGGTCTTTCGGATAAATAAACCCATCTAGTGCTACATTTGGTGTAGTAATAGTGGCCTGAGGTAGAAGTGATACTAATTGTTCTGGTTGGCACGTGGCGACTTGCACGGTTAAAAATGTGCCGGCATCCTGCTTTAATAAAGCAAAGCGTTTATGGTAAAACTTCGGGGTAATATATTCATATTGTAGATCACTTTCTGTCCATAATGGTAAGTGGGCAGAATAAGCTTTAGGATAAAAATCAATTTGATAAATCTTACCACCGGCTTGTTGTGTAAAAACATCCAAGCTAGATAACTGTATAATAGTGTTACCATCAAATTCTACCCGTACCGCTATCTGATCAACAATATCCACAATATTACCGCGCACGGCAAATGTGCGCGGTGACACAGCCCGGGGTAAACGTTCAAACCCCATCAGATGTAATTGGTGAATTAAATCAGATAATAAAATTGTTTGCTTTGGTGCTAAGTGCAGAATACGTTTATTGTAATCGGCTTGGGTTAAGGTGTGCTCATCTAAAAACACTTGAGAGACTATGGTGTCATCAGGGAATTCGCTATAAAAATACCGACACAATTGTTGCAGTTGCAATACTTCTTTATCGGATTGAGCTAAAAAAAACACCGGCCCTTTAGCCAATAATGGGGGGAAACGGCGCGACAATTCAAAGGCAATTTCAGTCAGTGTTCTAAAGTGCGGCACGGGCTGATTGTAAAGTGCTTGACAGCTTTTGTAAAGTTGTTATACTGCGGCCGATTTTAAAAATCTTTATTATAAATAAATGTCTAGCCATCCAGGTGTATGGGCTGGTGCAGGATACTCACTCCTCCTAAAGTATGCTGTACCGTTCAAGTAGGCTTTTGTCTCGCCTATACATTTGGATGATTAGACATTTTTGTTTTGAACACTCTTCGGAATTTACCCCCAACCCCCTTGCAGGGGGCTTAAGATAAGAAAAGATGTTTTCAAAACTTATTTATTATTTCCCCCTGCAAGGGGGACTAAGGGGGTAAACTCCAGGTGCTTGATTTTTCCAAAAATATCTGTTATAATTTTTTAGTATGGATCCCAGATTACACGCCTATCTCAAAAAAATTATTGAAACGGCTCATCATAGGCAAGATATTCCTGAACCGTTATTAAATAAAATGATCGCTGATTTACATATCCAGTTGGATGATCGTTTAATGACGATGGAGCCAACGGCTACTGTTGAAGAAACACTACAGCAATTCGAGCAATCATATATAAACATCGTCAACCGTGGAGAAAAAGTATAATAAAAATATTCTAGAATCTGTTGTTAAACGAACTGCCGGTTTAACGGTGGATTTGTTTAATCGCGCCTTAGAGAGACACGAAATAACTGGAGATGTTGATAAAGATAGCTTAGTAGACTTTGCCCATGAGCATGGTTTGGAAGCAGGTGAAATTGATCAGGCCTTACAGGAAGTATCCGAACAATTGGATATCGAGGCTAGCAGCGTGGCTCGGCATGAGCATGAAAGTAAACGTAAAGAAACCAAATTGTTTGATGTGCGTAACCAGGTTAGTTTACGCTGGCACAGTATGTTGGAAACGTTTGGTAAAGGTAAGATTGCCGAACGAGCTGAAAAACAACGCCACGATCGCCTACAAAATAATGATTATATTGCCGGCCTCATCGAGGCGGCTTTAGAACGAGCTTCAATTCGGCGTCGGTTTAAACAATATTCTGAAATTGGTGGCAATAATTTTGTTGGTCTTCTCAAGCAATATCAAAAAAATGAAATCACCCGGGCGGATTTGGAAAGACAAGCTGATTTTAATGACGGCGTTGATGTCATTGTGGAACGATTAGATATACCACAACCATTTAAAATTGATGGTGTAGCCATTGAGATGACACCGCAAAATGAAAAGATGATCAAGAATCACCTGCGGTTTGTTTTACAAGCCGAAGTAATTCAATTAGCTCAATTAGGCGAGATGAAGGTCATGGAAACCGGCGCTTATCATGTCACCGATAAACGTAATGCGCGCACGTGGGCAACAGTGGCCTCAAAAGTACTTGGGTCTGGCACGCTGTGGGGTATAGGTGTACGTGGCGTGGGTCGCATGGCGATTGGCGGCTCGATTGTGGGCGCAAGTTTAGCCAGTAACCCGGTGGGTTGGGGCGTAATTGGTGCGGCGATTGGTACCGGTGCTGTAGCTGGTGCCGCCTCACAATGGGCGCAATATAAATTCGTGCGCCGCCAACAACGCAAGATGGATTTAGCCACCGGTATGACACGTGAGCAAGTGGGTGGTTTAGAAGTTACTAAAAGTGCTCAGGAAATAAATACACACTTACTTAACCTTGTTCGAGAAATAAAGACGTTAACTCAAGCAATGACAAGGGAAAAATCTTCAGAGTTAATGGGTAAAGTGCAAGATTTATATCAAATTATTATCGAGACTGACTGTCGTTTATTACAATCACAAATTGGGGGACAAGATTTAGTGTCATTTGGTTTAGAAAATAGGTTACAAGCCAGTTTGGATTTATTAGAAAATCTAAAAGAAGCCACTTTGGTAGTCCGTGATACTCAAGCTAAACATTTACCAAATATTGATTTATCCCATATTGCGCATGATGCCAAACAAGTGGTGGACACCATTCAGAGAAATTTAGAATCGGCTTTGTCGCGTGGTGAAGGGAAACGTATGTTATTAGGTGGTGTATTAGGTGGCACCATGGCCGGAATATCGGCTACTGCCATGGATTACATTTCCAGTTGGTTAACGGTTCACCATGTTAATGTACCGGTTGAAACACCACCGCCAGTTGAACAGCCTCCAACCTTGGTCGCTAACCTAAATCCTAATTTACCGGATACGATAACTTTTCAGGGTCATCAAGTGTCTTTGCTCATGGATAATGACGGTAATATGGCTATTTATAATACTGATAGTGGAGCTGTTGATCTAACACATCCATTAACTGATCCAATCGATACAACTCCGTATGCGGCTGATCATCAGTTGCATGTTGATACTCAACCAAACGGAAACATTATTATATTGACTGAACATAATGAACCAGTAGCGATTTATGATATCGATGTCGATGCTACCACAACAGTGAGCCATGAGATTGATCCAAACAGTGAGGCCGGTAGATTGTTAGCGCAGATTAGTGATCCCGCTTATATCGAGCAAACTGAAAGCTGGCGCCAGCAACGGTTAGACTTGTTAATGGAAGCCTATTCTTCCGGTCGATTATCTAGTAATGAATCATCCGAATTAGTGGCCGCGCGTTTAGAACGAGCCACGCGGCACATGTTGATGGAAACAACTACATATCACGGTAATAAAGATCAGGCATTAAATGAGGCTTTTTCTGAAGATGTAACTGTCATTCAACACCAAGATTTACCCTGGATAAAAGGCCCTAGTAGCCACGTTGCCAGACGCTGGATCGATGTTGTGACCGCTCTACGTAAAGTTGAACCAACTGAACAGACTGTTGAAACTCTCAAAGTGAAATTAATTGATCAAACCCCGCCACCACAACCAGTAGTACCGCAACCACCAGTTGTCACTGAACAAACCAACCAGGCCATCATTAAAGCCACCCAAGCCGCCGCCGCTTTGGCCGGTTTGGCCTTAGATCAATATATTGCCCCGGTTCGTTCCCACGGTGGTCAGCCCGCGCCACATGAGGCGCCTCTAAACAGATTAGAAGAGTTTAAATTTGTACCGGCGAAGGAAGCACCTGAAGAAGTTGCCCCGACCGTGGTAGTGGCACCACCCCGAGTAATTATTCCACCACTGCCACGACCAGAACCTCCAAAACCTGCGCCCGCACCGGAAGAGGCATCAACAGTAGAACCATCCGATGAAGAAGTACAACGCAAAGAAAGTGCTGAATTAGAAAACACTATTAAATATCCTGATTTGGCTGCATACATTGTTGAAGAAGTTCATAAACAAATACCGGCTGATGATAGAAGTGTGGCGATAGATTTGTTAGTGGCCGATTGGAATGATAAATTTCCAAGTGGCATGGGAGGACTTTCTAATGGTGCTATAGAACAAACTCTTGGAATAACTCTCGGTAATATTCCCACTATAATTAATGGAATTGTTAGTCGGATGAAGGCAGCCGTGCGTGATCCAGCAAAAGTTAGTGATATTATTCATATAGTTGATAGATCAAAATTGGACGAGTTAGATGAATTAATGGCACCCCCTGATACCAAACCAAAACCTCCAACACCTACACTAGTACCAATCCCTCAACCAGAAGAGGTAATAGCTGATCAAGTTGTCTTGCCAGAACCAATTCCCGTAGTGCTTCCTCCAGCTGCAGAAGTTGCCGCTACCGAACTGGCTGCTACCGTAGTAGTACCAACTGAAGCAAAACCAACTCCAGCTTCAGCGGAGGAAATAGACAAACAACGTAATATACTGGAGAGTGTTTTTAAGTCAAAAGAATTGGCTGGTGTAATAGTCGATGGTATCAAACATTTACCAGCGGCTAGTTTCACACAAGCCGTAAAAGCTTTAAATGGTAATTGGCTTAGATTAAAACATGCTGAACCTTTTTTAGCGCATTTGGATGAAATAGAAACACTACAAGTTTTGGGTTTAGATCCGCTTGAAGTCAAGATCAGTGCGACCGGTTTGATAGCGAATATTATATCGAATGCCCCTAACATTATTACCTTAGTGGATACACCAAAAAGGTTAGAATGGAAAATAACTGATAAATCAAAAAAAATTAAAGAGAAATTTGGTGATAAGTTTAGAACTGGTTTACAAAATTATGTTATTGAACAATCTCTTTATGGGGTAAGAGTAGTAGAAATTTTAGCCGCGTTTAATCAACAAACCCAAAATTGGAAGGGTACAAGACCGGAATTATTAAAAAAATTAGGTTGTTTTGATGAGGCTGGTACATACGATGAAAGTAAGGCCGAAGTGGTGTTTGGTAAGATTGTAAGAGGGGAGAGTATTGAATAACGGATCGCTGAAAAGATGAAGGGGATGAAGACGCTGAAAAAAAGACTACAATGATCCTTTTGCTTTCCCATTGACAAAAACCGATAAATCAGTAAAATTTTTGGTTCCCTTGGAAAAAGGGAATATTTGGTGTGCGTGTATTAAAAATACGCCTGCACCAGTTCTTTGACAACTCCACGATTTTACTATTTGTAATCCATAATGGTTTTTTCATTGTGGTTTGCGCATGGTAGAGACGTTGCATGCAACGTCTCTACCATGCGCAAACCACGTTCATGTTCGGAGGAACCAAGATGTCCTGGCTCTACGAAAACCGCAAGTGGGTTTCGACCCTGGCGGTTTTTTTCCTGTTCTGCGTGACGTTTATTTGTGGTGTCGGGGTCGTCGGGGTTAACACCCCGGCGATTGGCGACGCCACGACCGGCGTCGCCGAGTCCACCCCGACCCCTGCCGCCGTCGAGCCGATGCTCACGGCGGCTGCGATCCCGACCCCGGCG
This sequence comes from Patescibacteria group bacterium, assembly GCA_041665365.1. Taxonomy (NCBI): domain Bacteria; species Patescibacteria group bacterium. Next base: position 13,652 of record JBAYIY010000012.1, on the reverse strand, counting down.
CCCACGGAAACGCCGGTGGTCGAAACCCCCACCCCGACCCCGGAGCCCCCGGTGGTGCAGGCTCCCAAGCCCAAGCCGAAGGGGCACGGGCTCCTGGCCAAGGGAGCTAGGGGTGAGAAGGTGACGGAGTTGCAACAGCAGCTCCGTGAGATGGGGAATCCGGTCGCGGTGACCGGAGAGTTTGACGGAGTCACCGAATCGGTGATCCGTCAGATTCAAATGACCGCTGGGATCGACAACGACGGCATCGTCGGTCCCAACACCCGGTCGGCTCTCACCACCGCCCTCGTGAAGGCGCGTGTGCGAGCCAAAAACACTGTCCCGACCCCGCCGGCACCGACGCCCACGCCGGTGGCCGAAGTTCACCCGACGACCACCACGCCGGCTCCCGCGGTTGACGCGTTGCTGTTCATTCAGCACCGGCCGAAGGCGATGCCGGAATGTGAGTCATCTGGTTATCCTCTCCCCACCGACACTGGCATGGTGTCTTGGTGGGTTTCGCAGCAGTCGTCTTGGACGACTGACTGCTTCCTCGACGGTGATGTGACCCCATCTGAGGGTCAGCTCACCCAGGCGCGCGACGTACGGCGCCTGTACTCGAGGAAGATCTCCCACGAGGCTTTCAGCGCCTCCAGCCGACCCGAGTACGAGAGGGTTCGAGCGATGCGGGAGGTTCGTAAGTCCCTCCGGCCGGCGCAGATGCGCGCCCTGTCGGAGTTCGACACCGCCATGCGCCTCACCGAGGCCAGGGCGAACCTCGTCACCCGGTTCGCGGGACCGGACGAAGAAAATGAACACCCGGACGTGTTTTCCGGGCGGCAATAGTTAACCTCCACCAGCAATGGTGGCCTGGTTCTGATCCCAGGTTCAATTGGTCAGAGAGCGTTCACAGCTCCGAATCAGTGAAATCGTGGAGTAGGGAGATAAAAGTGTGCGTCGATCCAAAAGATCCGCCCTTAAGTCTCCCTAAACCCTGTGTTCATCCGCGTGGCGGGTGAGTAGAGGGTTGAATTGTATCCAAAATGTGGTAGGATGTCTGATATGTCAGACATAACTACACAAATTGTCTATTGGAAGACTACTGGGCAACGTAATCTAAAAACGGCAGAAGATTTGTTTAAGACAAAACACTATGATGCTTGTTTATTCTTTTGTCACCTGACTTTAGAAAAACATCTCAAAGGGATGGTAGTTGCTTGCACTAAGGATTTTCCTCCATACATTCATGATTTAGCCAAGTTAGTTAAACTAACTGATTTGGATTTATCAGATCAAAATATGGCCGATCTACGAATGATCACGACTTTTAATATTGCTGGCCGTTACGATGATATTAAATTAAATTTTTATAAACAGTGTACGTTAACATTTACAAAAAAATATTTGTCAATCACAAAACAATTATGTCAAATAATTATAAAAAAATACCCAAAGCTGTAAGAGATAACATTGCCAGTTACATTATTTCTTTAGAAAAAGATAATCTTCCAATTGAAAAAGTCGTGTTATTTGGATCATATGCTAAAGGTACTCAGCATCAATGGAGTGATATAGATTTATGTATTGTATCTCCAAAATTTCGTAATGCTTGGCAGGCCACTCAATATTTATGGTCAAAACGGATTAATGATATTGGATTAACTATTGAACCGGTAGGTTTTTCACCGGTTGATTATAAATCAGAATCACCGCTCCTAGCGGAGATTAAACGAACCGGTATTAGAGTTGATTAAATTACTTCCCAAACGGGTAAATAATTTCACCAATTTTTTCGATAACTTGATCAATAATATTTGGTATAGATTTTTTTTCGTCTTTACTAAACCTGGCTAAAACATAATCAGCCGTATCGCCAATTTGGTGTGTATTATCAACCGGGGCAATACCAACCTTGAGGCGGGCAAACTCAGTGGTGCCGAGGTGTTCGATAATGGATTTTATTCCATTGTGTCCGCCGGACGATCCTTTTACGCGAAATCGAATCGTGCCAAAGGGTAGATCTTTATCATCATAAATTACCAGTATGTCCGGTAAAGCTATATGGTAATAATCCACTAAGTGCCTAACCGCACTGCCAGAATTGTTCATGAATGTCTGTGGTTTGGCGTACAACGTGGTGCTAGTTTTATGAATCAGACTATTTGATGGTTTGTCTATTTGCCAATCCGGAATAATTTTATCTAAGATGATAAACCCAACATTGTGACGCGTGGTGGCATAATTTTTACCTGGGTTACCAAGACCGATGATTAGTTTCATAAATGTATCATTCTTTGGCGCGGACTTCCAAATAGATCGGCACACCTTCGTAAGAACAGTGTTCACGAATCAGGTTTTCGACAATATGAATAATGGCCGGTGGTACATTTTTCGGGCGGGGCGTTTGCAATAAGAAGCGGGGTGGATTAATACTGGTTTGGGTAAGTGATTGCAGATCAAGTTTGCGTTTGGGTTTATCGGCATAACCTTGGCGGCGTTCTTTGGGTTGACGATACAGCACTTGCCGCACAACACCATCCAACTCAGCCTGTTCCATCCAATGATTCTGGAAATCAAACACACGTTGCGTGATATCCAATAATTGTGTGGTACGTTGTTTCTCTAGAGCAGAAATAAAAGTGATGGGAGTGTGAGTAGAAAAATCAAACTGATGGCCATAATAGCGCATGTAATCGTTAATCGTGCTGGCAGTTTTATTCGGAATCAAATCCCATTTATTCACCACTAAGATAAAACTCTTGCCTTTCATTTTAATATAATCGAGCATGGCTTTATCTTGATGGGTGATGCGCCGCTGGGCTTCAATGACACACAGTACCACATCGGCTTGAGCAATCATCGCTTTGGTTTGATTAACACTCAGGCGTTCTAAATCTCCACCATCGCCACTACCCACTTTGGTTTTACGGCGCATACCGGCCGTGTCGATTAAATTATATAAGTGTCCGTTGTAAGACAATAAAGTATCATGTGGATCACGCGTGGTGTGGGGGAGAGGGCTCACTATCACTAGATCTTCACCGATTAGACCATTAAATAAAGTCGACTTGCCAACATTCGGTTGCCCTACAATGGCTACCTGAATGGTAGTTTGATCTTCAATGCGCGTGGCGACAACTGGGATGCGACTAAATACCAGATCAAGTAAATCACCAGTGCCGCTCCCATTTTTAGCCGAACACGCCACATGATCAGCAAATGGCAACACGGCAAATGTAGCCATACCGGCTTGTTGGGTGCGCAAACTTTCCGCTTTGTTAATACAAACAATGACCGGTATCTTCAGGCGCTGTAACCACTTGGCCGTATCACGATCTTGTGGCATGACATCAGCTTGATTATCGACTACAAAAATAACCGCCGCCGCTCCCTTAACGGCTTTAGCTACCTGCGCTTGGATATCTTTATCCAACGGATCAAATACGGCCATGTCTAAACCACCGGTATCAACTAACAATAAACTTGACCCTTGCCAGTGTACGACCGCTTGGTTTTGATCCCGTGTGGTGTTAGCGTGGGGTGAGACAATGGCTCGGCCAGTATCGGTTAAACGATTAAAAAGAGTTGATTTGCCCACATTAGTGCGGCCAATCAAGACAACTTTAGGGTAGAGGTTGTGCGGCTGGTTCATCATTGTGGCCTACGATAATAATAAGGTCAGCGCTGGTATCCAACGTACCATTACTATCTAGACTTAACAAGGTGTCGGTTTGTCGCGCACTCGCAATTTCACCTGACACAACTGTTGTAATTTTTTCCAATATGGTCTGATCAATTTGATCTGATATTTGATAAATGGTGGTCGTGGTGTAATCATTGGTGATAGCGTTACCGACATTACCCACGGTGAAGCCGGCGACTGTTAGATTAGCCGCGGCGGTATTAGCCAAACCTCTTTCATTGGTACCATTTAATACTTGTATGGTTATGTCTGATGGTTGTAGAGACGTGTCCGATGGTAGAGACGTTGCATGCAACGTCTCTACCGGTTCGTTAAAAATATCCTTCGCTAATTTTTGTATACCGCTATAATCATAATCACCCGCCACCGGTACCACCACATCGGCTCCGCTACTAGTTATAGTGGTCTTTACCAAACCATCTGGTGAGTTATCCACGACGCGATTAATGGTATTGGCTGGATTGATCGACCCGGTTAATTGATATAGTCGATACATTTCCCACAGTTGTAAATTGGTTTGTACGTGAGAATCGATATCCGTGAGCATGCCGGCCATTCGACCCGGATTTAAAATCGTACCAGCTGATAACAATTTGGCTTTAAAAGCTTGTAAAACATATTGTTGGCGTTTAGCTCGTCCAAAATCTTCTGCTTCAGCCGCTGGGCCTGAGATTAGTTTGCGCAGACGCGCATAAATTAAGGCTCTCTCACCCATCATTGTTTCTGAACCGCGGACAAATTTTATCGCACAGTATGGGCCATCATCTAAATAATACAGATTGGTTTTCGGGCACTGATAAGATAATTCTGACGCGCCATATAAACCGGTGAAAGTATTATCAATCGGCACATCAACTCCGCCAACATCATCAATTAATTTTTGAAAACCAGAAAAATCGAGCAATACATAATAATGCATTGTCAATCCAGTGACACCTTCAATCGTTTGCACAGCGGTTTTCATATCGCGCAAGGCATAGACAGAATTTATCTTATGACCTTCCCAATAGTCTGGGTTTGTTTCACTATAAATTTTTACAACCAAGTCACGTGGCAAAGATAATAGAGCTACCTGTTTAGTGGAAGGTTTAATACTGGCAATCATAATTGAGTCGGTCAGTGTGCCACCATCATGACCGTCACCACCAATACCAAGTAACAGCACATTGATACGATCTTTACCTTCACCCCGCACCGGGTTACTTTGCTTAGTTACTAAAGATCCGAGCTGGCTTAAGGCCGATGGTTTGGCTGAGTTTGTCTGATAATATCTATAATAGACGGTATAACCGAGTAAGCTGGCACAGATTATTAAAATAAGCGGAATAACCCATAAGCGATGATCAAACTTAAACATTTTGCCAGTATACCCTGGGTACTTGATTAGTTCAAGAATTTCTTGTATGGTGCAAGGCGGATATGAAACGAATCTTGATCATTGAGGATGAAGCCTCACTTAGCCGGATCCTCCAGGAAGTGTTAACTGATCGGGGTTATCAGGTGGATGTGGCTGCGCAAGGCGAGGAAGGTTGGTATAAAACCAAAGATACCCGCCCGGATTTGGTGTTACTAGATGTGATTGTTCCAAAACTAAATGGTTTTACTTACTTAAAGCGGTTGCGCAAAGCCAAAAAGTTAGCTAATATTCCAGTGATAATTTTATCAAATCTTGGGCAGGAGGCTGATATTGCTGAAGCCAGAGAGCTAGGCGTAGTCGATTATCTTATTAAATCTAATCACACCATCGAAGCGATTGTGCAAAGAGTAGCCACTGCCTGCCATGATGAACCCCAAACTGTTTAAAGTTTTATCTTTTATCTGGGAGATGGTCAAAGTAGTGGCCGTTTCTTTGTTGATTGTTTTACCGATTCGATATTTCTTGGTGCAACCATTTTATGTGAAGGGGTCTTCAATGGAACCTAATTTCCATGATTATGAATACCTCATTATCGATGAAATTTCTTACCGCTTTAACGAGCCACAACATGGCCAAGTTGTCGTGATGCGTGATCCTTTGGAGAAAAGTAAATATTTTATTAAAAGAATTATCGGTATTCCCGGCGATACTATTTTAATCAAAGATGGCCAAGTGTCGCGCAATGGAGAAGCATTGAATGAAACAGCCTATTTATCTCCGTCCGTAGAAACGACTGGTCCAATTGCTGTCTTGGATATTACACTGGGAGACAATGAGTATTATGTCATGGGTGATAATCGTGCTGCCAGTTTTGATTCGCGCCGGTTCGGTCCCATCGATCGCTCGGCTTTAATTGGTCGAGTGTGGGTGCGGGCTTGGCCGGTTACTAAATTTACTACTTATTAATTTGTATTCTCGTATGTCAACCAAAAAGAAACCTGCTGTAACTAAAAAAGTGGAGAGTCCAGTTGTGGCTCCCAAGAAATCACGGCGCAAATATGAACCGCCACAATTGCTGAAAGGCATGAAAGATATTTTGCCCGAAGAGCAATCTTATCGTATGGCCATTCTGCGTAAATTGGAAGACATTGCTATTTCTTATGGTTACCAAAGAATTGACACACCAATTTTGGAACAAGCCAGTTTGTTTCAGCGCTCGATTGGCGAACACACTGATGTAGTTGAGAAAGAAATGTACAATTTTGAAGATAAATCTGGTGATCAAGTGGCCTTGCGTCCGGAATTTACCGCCTCCATTGCGCGCGCCTATATTGAACATGGTATGCAGAATCGCACGCAACCGGTTAAGTTATATACAGTCGGTCCGTTATTTCGACATGATCGCCCTCAAGCTGGCCGCTATCGCCAGTTTTGGCAGTTAGATTTAGAAGTGATTGGTGAAGGCCAACCGGTCATTGATGCGGAGTTGATTTCCATTGGTTATTTCTTGTTTAAAGATTTAGGCTTAGATGCCATGGTGAATATTAACAGCATTGGTGATGAACAATGTCGGCCACAGTATATTCAACACTTGCAAGAATATTTTCGAGCCCGCCGCAAGAATTTATGTGATAATTGCAAATTAAGATTATCCAAAAATACTTTACGCTTATTGGATTGTAAAGAACCGGCTTGTCAAGAAATTGCTCAAGATGCCCCACAGATTATCGATCACCTCTGTGCCCCGTGCCGTGATCACTTTGTGAAAGTACTGGAGTTGCTTGATGAAACACAAATTCCTTATACGCTGAATCCGAAAATTGTGCGTGGCTTAGATTATTACTCTCGCACCGCTTGGGAATTTTTTCCGGTCATGCAAGGTGAAGAACAAATGCAAAGTCAAGCGGCGCTAGCTGGTGGTGGGCGCTATGATGCTTTATTGCAAAAATTAGGTGCTACGCAACCCGTCCCAGCCTCTGGTTTTGCGGCTGGCATCGAGCGTTTAATTTTGGCAATGAAAGCCAAAAATATTATGTTGCCGAGTTTGTATGTGCCGGATGTATACTTAGCTCAGCTGGGTGCCTCGGCGCAAAAACGTTCCTTGCGTTTGATGGAGCAATTACGTCAGGCTGGGTTTAAAGTGTGGGGAAATTTAGTGAAAGAAAGTTTATCGGCTCAGCTTAAAGTGGCCAATAAATTAGGGGTTAGTTTCACCTTGATATTAGGTCAAAAAGAATTATTAGATGGCACGATCATTGTGCGTGACATGGATAGTAATTCTCAAGAAATTGTCGATATTAAAAAAATTGAAAAAGAATTAGCTAAACGCCTAGAGAAGGCACCGGTGTCTTCAATACCAAAAACGGTTGGTGCTTATGATGCCATCGCCGCGAATATCGATGAAACAGCCATTATACCTGAGGTAGTTACTCCAGAAATTGTTCAACCTGGTCAAAAAACCTTGCCGATTGTTGAGTAACACTTATGGATTGTCTGTTCTGTCAAATCATTCGCAAACAGATTCCTAGTAAAATTGTTCTGGAAACAACCAGTGTATTGGTGATTCATGATATTAATCCTAAAGCTAAAGTGCACGTGTTAGCCATTCCCAAGCAACACTTGGTGACGTTACAGGATATTACTGAACAAAATCAATCGGTTATAGGCGAATTGTGTTTAGCGATTAAGACAGTTACCACACAACTTGGTATAGCCGACAGTGGCTATAAAGTTGTGATCAATAATGGTCGTAATGGCGGCCAAATAGTGCCGCATTTGCACATGCATGTGTTAGGCGGGGAACGGGTGCAGGGTATTACATAACAATTGTGTCTGGAATATAATAGATCATTAGTCAGAGTTATGTTATAATTGTTTCTTAATGAACTGGTTTATTAAGAAACAAATAACACGGCATGCTAAAAAAGCGAAGCGTTCTCTGCTGGCAAAGATGATTTTATTGTTTTTGCATATTTGGTTAGGTTTTTACCATGTTTTAGTTTTGTTATTCTATCCGGATCATAAAAGTTTTCCAACCTTTTATGAACTAACCGATCATGGTTACACTGAGTCATACATTCAACATGTTGCCTATAAACGCCAGATGCGTTTAAAAACATTAGTGAGTTCTGTTTTACTGATTGGTTGGGTGACTGTATTTGAAGTATCTGCCACAATTTTAGTGCCAAGTATTTTTGGACAATCAGTTGGTGCTGTTAATACTCCAGTTTCATGGGATAATAGTGGTGGCGATGGCCTATGGAGTAACTGCACAAACTGGGTGGGTGATGTTTGCCCGGGAGTAGGTAATATCGCCACTTTTGATCCAGCTGTGTCAGATACTCCGTCTACCATCGATGCCGGTGGCACCTTTGGCGGTAGTATCGCTGGAGTAAATATACTGACTGGGTTTACCGGAACGATTACACAGGCTAGATCATTAACACTTGCCTCCAGTGGTTGGACGCAAGCGGGAGGTGTTTTTACCGGAGCTTCTCAGGACATTACCATAAATAGTAGTGGCCCTTTTGCTTTATCGGCAGGAACATTCACTTCAACATCTGGAAACTTTCAAACTACTGGAAACTTTACCATCTCAGGCACGGGTTCATTTGAACCTTCTACCGGCACAGTTACAATATCAAGCTTCAGCACTAATTCTGCTACATATGACGTTGTTTCATCTGAGACATTTAATAATTTCATTATCAATTCGACTAATGCTCTAGTTATTAATACCGGTGATACGCTAGTTGTGACGGGCACTCTAACTCTAACCAGGGGGTTTATAAGTAGTGGTACGGTTGATGCCAAAGGAAATATTATTCAAGCCGCAACTTTTAGTTCTGGTTCCGGAATTATTAATTTTAGTGATGATGATAACGGTGGTGACGGTGATACTGATGTGCAAACTTATACAATTGCCGGGGGATCTACCCCGATTATTAATTTAGATTCGGCAGCTGATGCTAATGACATTATCATTGTAAACGGTGCGACGTATTTTGGTGGAATTATCACTACGGCCGACTTTACCGGTACTGTTCCGATTACGAATGCCAGTGATTATATTTTATCTTTTCGTAATATTACTCTAGGTGGTGGTACTTTATCTGGTGCCGGTCAAGCGCAGTGGATACTTAATGCTTGTACTTTTACTCAGGCTAGTAGTACTGTCTTCATAGCACCAGCGCTTATCACTGTAAGCTCTGCTTCTAGTATGGATGTTCTTTCTACACAAAATGTTAATAATTTTACCGTTTTATCGTCATTTAGTCTTGGTTCTGGTGACACTCTGATAATCAATGGTAACCTGACATTAACTACTGGTGGTTTAGTATTAGGTACCTTTAACGTCATGGGGGATATTACTCAGGGAGCGTCTTTTCAGGGAAGTAATGGAATAATAAATTTTAGCGACGATACTAACGGTGGTGACGGCGATACTGATGTTCAAACTTATACCATTGCCGGCGGATCGGCACCAAAAATAAATTTAGATTCAGCCGCTGATGCCAATGACATTATCACTGTGAACGGTGCGACGGTTTTTTATGGACTCACAACAACCACTGGCTTTACCGGTACTGTTCCTATAACTAATACCGGTAACTATACTTTATCTTTTCGTAATCTTATTACGCTCGGTGGTGGTACTTTATCTGGCGCCGGCCAAGCACAATGGATATTTATTAATCTCACTTATACTCAATCTGGTAGTGCTGTGTTTATAGCGCCACTGCTTATCACGACAACCGGTTCTGTTACAAACATGGATGTCATTTCAACGCAAGCGGTTAACAATCTGACTGTTAACGGTAATGGTGGCATGTATTTAAGCACCGGTGACACACTGATAATTAATGGTAATCTTACTTTATCCACTGGTTATTTCGAATCAGGTACCCTTAATGTCATGGGGGATATTACACAAGGATCGTCTTTTGTTGGAGGTCATGGTACATTAAATTTTAGCGACGATACTAACGGTGGTGACGGCGATACTGATGTTCAAACTTATACCATTGCCGGCGGATCTGTCCAAAAAATAAATTTAGATTCAGCTGCTGATGCTAATGACATTATCACCGTGAACGGTACGACAGTTTTTTCTGCCATCACTACGACGGCTGGTTTTACTGGTACTGTTCCTATGACAAATACCGGTAACTATACTTTAACTTTTCAAAATCTTACGCTCGGTGGCGGCACTTTATCTGGGGCCGGTCAAGCACAATGGATATTCAATGTTTGTACGTATACTCAATCTGGTAGTGCAGTATTTATAGCGCCACTGCTTATCACGACAACCGGTTCTGGTCATACGACTATGGATGTCATTGCAACACAAGAGGTTAATAATTTTACCGTAGCTACAACAGGTGGTTATTCAACCATGTTAGGTAACAGTGACACTCTAATAATAAATGGTACACTTATCTTAACGGGTAAGATTAATCAGGGTACCTTTCAGCCCAAAGGTGATGTAACTATCGGTGCTAGTTTTGACGGTAGTGGTACTTCTACTCTGGTTTTTGCTGGGTCGGCTAATCAATCATTCAACTTAACTGGTGCAACGGGAGTTTTTAATAAAGACATCACCGTCAACAAAACCGGTGGTGCCGTTAACCTGGCTTCCGCTTTAGTGATGGATGCAGCGAGTCAAGATTTAGTCATCCAACAAGGTACCTTCGATCTATCCGGTAATAATCTTACAGTGAATGGTGGTTCCGGTACATTAGTAGTGCAAAATACCGGCACACTTCGCCTGCAAGGCGGTGAAACCATCACGGCTAATGCCAGTAACCCGCAACTTCAGTCCGGTAGTACGGTGTACTACGATGGTACGACCGGTCCTTATACCTTAAAGAACTACACCACTTATCAAGGTCTAACTATAGATGGTTCTGGAACCACCTTTAATCTACCAGCCGCCCTTGATGTTAACGGTAATCTAACTATAAGTGCCGGAACCTTAGATACCACCGCCAGTAATTTCCAAACCAACGTGGCTGGTAACTGGTCAAATAGCGGTACATTCAATGGTCAATTAGGTCTAGTTGTTTTTGATGGAACGAGCCAAACTATTTCCGGTACGACTACTTTCAATGCTTTTACTAAATCCGTTGTGGCCGCAGCTACTTTAACCTTCCCAGCCAGTGTCACTCAAACTTTCACCGGAGCACTCATCTTAAATGGTGTAGCCGGTCAAAGACTATCATTAAGAAGTAGTGTCACTGACACTAAAGCTTTAATTGATCCACAAAGTAACAGAACAGTTAGTTATCTAGATGTTAAAGATAACGATAATAACAATTTAACCGCCATTACTTGTGGGACAGGTTGTTTAGATAGCACTAATAATGAAAATTGGATTTTCCCTGGAGTCACCATCACCACACCAGACGCCATTTCAACTGAAGCTGGTGGCACAGCTGAATTTACTGCCGTCTTAACCACTCAACCGACTAGTGATGTATCTTTTACAGTAGTCAGTTCAGATTTAACCGCAGGTACCATTGTGCCAGCCAGTTTAACTTTTACTAATGGTAATTGGAGTACTCCACAAACTGTCACTGTCACAGGAGTAAATGATGCTCTAGATGATGGCGACATAGCCTACAGTATTATCACCGGAACAACCAGCTCGGTTGATGCGGAGTATGTCGGTAAGACAGTAGCCGATGTCTCACTCACCAATACCGATGATGATGTATCTGGAGTCACTGTGAATACGACCGATGCCACTTCAACCGAAGCTGGTGATACGGCTGCATTCACCATGGTCTTAACTGCTCAACCAACCGGTGATGTTGAAGTAGATTCTGTGACGACAGATGCCACCGAAGGTACAGTGACGACTGGAGCGATATTAACTTTCACCAGTGTTAACTGGGCAACTCCACAAACCATCACAGTAACAGGTCAAAACGACGCTGTTGATGATGGGGATATTGGTTATTCAATTACCACCACCGTTAATGCTGGTAATACCGCTGATGCTCTTTATGATGTGGTTAATCCGTCAGACCCAGCCCTCACTAACACTGATGATGATACCGCTGGTTTCACCATCTCCGCTATTTCCGGTAACACCACTGAAGCTGGTGGTACCGCTACTTGCACGGTTAAACTTACCAGTGAACCCACCGGTGATGTCACTATTCCAATATCTTCAACAGACACCACTGAAGGTACTATTACATCAGCTGCAACATTAACTTTCACGGCACTCAACTGGAATACAAACCAAACCGTCACCGTCACTGGTCAAAACGATGCTGTCGACGATGGAGATATCCTCTATGCTGCTGTCTTAGGTCTAACTACTTCAAGTGATGGTAATTATTCTGGTGTAAATCCAGCTGATGTAGCTGTAACTAATATCGATAACGATACTGCCGGTGTTACCGTTGGAGCTGTCTTAGGAGATACGACCGAAGTTAGTGACACAGCTACTTACAGCGTTGTTCTAAATACTCAACCAACTGGAGATGTTGAAATAGATGCTACTTCCAACGATGTTACCGAAGGTACTGTAACTAATGGAGCTACTTTAATTTTTACTTCAGTAAATTGGGCTGCTCCACAAACCGTCACTATTACCGGCGTAAACGATGATGTCGATGATGGTAACATTGGTTACTTAATTACAACCACCGTTAATGCAGGCAACACGCTTGATTCCGTCTATGATGTGGTCGATCCAGTCGTTGTGTCTGTGACTAATATCGATAATGATACGGCTGGTATTACATTAACTGAATCTGGCGGTTCAACTGACGTAGAGGAAGAAGGTGCAACTTCAGATACATATAATGTTGTTCTATCTAGTGAACCAACCAGTGATGTGACTATAGAAATTATACCAGACTCGCAAATAGATATTGATGCTTCACTCACTTTTACATCAGGTAATTGGGATGTTCCACAAACTGTTACGGTCACTGCGGTCGATGACGCTGTTGATGAAGTCAATATCCATCCAGGAGTTATCTCTCATGTCGTCAGTTCGGCCGACATTAACTACAACAATTTTGTTTTAGCTGATGTCACAGCCAATGTCACAGATAATGATAATGCTAGTTTTTTAATCTCAGATATTTCTGGTGACACCACCGAAACTGGTGGTATGGCTACTTACACTATAGTGCTCACTTCACAACCGGTTGGAGACGTTGCAGTAGATTCAATCTCCAGCGATGCGACTGAAGGTAATATTACTTCAGGAGGTACTTTAACTTTTACAGCAGACAATTGGTCTGCACCACAGACTGTGACAGTTACTGGTGCTAATGATGATACTGTTGATGGTAATATTGACTACACAATAATTTTAAGTTCAATCACTTCAACCGATCCAAACTACAATAATATCAATCCAGATATAATTTCTGTGATTAACTTAGATCAAAATAGTGCCGGTATCACCATCACCGCACCAACTGGTGGTAGCACTCTAACTGAAGGAGGAGACTCAGCTACTTACATCGTTGTCCTAGATTCTCAACCGACTGGTGATGTCATGGTCATCATCACTGATGGTACAGAAGTGTCCATAGATCCAACTACTCTAATCTTTACCCCAGACAACTGGTCAACTCCACAAACCGT
>JBAYIY010000011.1 GCA_041665365.1 Patescibacteria group bacterium | reverse complement strand
TATGAGCATCCAGTTTGATAAAAAGTATAGTGATGTTATCTCTGTGGAGAATTTACTGCTGGCTTGGCAAGAGTTTGCTCGGGGGAAAAGGCATAAGCCAGACGTACAGTTGTTTGCCAGAAATTTGATGACCAACATCCATGATCTGCAGAGTGATCTCGCAACTCAAGCCTATAAACATGGTGGCTATTATGGTTTCAAAATATCTGACCCAAAACCAAGAGATATTCACAAAGCTTCAGTTCGGGATAGGTTACTGCATCATGCCATCTATCGTCAACTGTATCCATTTTTTGATCGTATTTTTGTTGCAGATTCGTATTCCTGCCGTCTTGGCAAAGGCACGCAAAAAGCTGGCGAGCGTTTTCGGAAAATGGCCAATCAGGTCAGTCGCAACAATACCCGTACTTGTTGGGTGCTAAAAGGGGATATTCGTAAGTTTTTTGCTAGTATTGATCAGGCTAGACTGTTAGATATTTTGATCAAGCGAATAGACGATAAACAGATACTATGGTTGTTAGAGAATGTGATTCACAGTTTTGAGATTGGAGGGATGCCCATTGGCCTGCCACTTGGCAACCTTACCTCTCAGCTGTTGGTGAATGTCTATATGAACGAATTTGATCAATTCGCCAAGCATTATTTGAAAATAAAACAGTATATTCGGTACGCTGATGACTTTGTGGTGCTGTCGGACAGTCGCCCATGGCTGCAAGCTCAAATTCCACTGATGGAGCAGTTTTTATGTGAACAGCTTTCCCTGCAGCTGCATCCTACGAAGGTAAAAATTCAAACGTTGGCTGCGGGTGTTGATTTTTTAGGGTGGGTGTATTTCCCACATCACAAGGTACTACGCACAAAAACAAAACAGCGTATGTATCGACGCTTACGCGCACACCCAACGGAACCGACGATGCAATCGTACAAGGGGATGCTGCAACATGGAAATACGTTCAAAGTAGCGCAAGAGCTGGATAATGCTTACTGGTTACTACGTGAGAAAGACGAGATATAAACTCTTCAATTTTTACCAAGCTATGGTTGGAAAGTAGTTGAGTGACCTGCCTAATCGTGCATACTTATGTAAGTATTACTGGCGGCGAAGGGCTAAAAACAAAAAAGCTGGGAATTACCCAGCTAATTTGTATTTTTCTCAGAGAGCCGTCAGATATGATTCGCAACCAATCAGCTTAATTGCAAACCATATCTTCGGCAGAAAGGGGGTGATCGACGGGATTCGAACCCGCGACCAACGGTACCACAAACCGCTGCGCTACCACTGCGCCACGACCACCATGAAATGCTCGAGTTGTTTGAACTGTTAGAGTTGTTGGAATTATTTCAACAGTTCGAACATATTGAGCACTTCTAACTTCGTAAAGATTTATCCAGGGCAATTAGTTTAAAATATAATGCCTGAATTGTATCTTCATAAGTTGTACTATCAGTATGAAGAAATTTTTCTTGTTCGGCAATCCTTAAACAGGCAATAACTTCACGTGTAGAACCGATAGAATTTCTTACAAAAGATGCAAAATCCTTTTTAGTACTTCTACCACTACCTTCTGCTATATTGAGATTAATAGATGTTGCAGCTCGTTTTATTTGTGATGTTAAGCCAAAACGTTCATTGTCTGGAAAATCTTTTGCTATTTTATAAACCGATCCAATTAGTTTTAAGCTTAATTGCCAGACTTCCAAATCTTCGAATTTGTATCTCATAGTAAATCATTAATTGTAAATGTACGATCACTTCATTAACACTTCCAACAGCTCGAACACCTCGAACAGTTCCAACAACTCCCGTAGCAGGAGAGGGATTCGAACCCTCGACCTCGGGCTTATGAGTCCCACGCTCTAACCAACTGAGCTACCCTGCCATATCTAAAGAGCGGGAATATTCTAACAAATCAGACTGCTTTTTGCAATGGACTGCCGGACGCTAGATTAAATGTTTGGGCGGCACTACCACCTTGCACAACGATCTCTAAAAATCTTTTTTTACTTATACCAGAACTACCCAGCACAACGGCGGCAGTTTTGTCTGGAACGTCTTTTAAACGGGGGTGATAAGGCAAATCATTTAGGGTGGCGGCTTCATCATGCCAGACGGTGGTTTTACAATTTCCGAAACAATCCACCCACCACACTACCGCTGGAGCATCCGGTACATCGGACATCTGCAGTTCTGTGCCGGGTAAATCATGATGGCGATCTAAATAAGCGGCGACACGGGGTAAAAAATCATAACTTCTAAACTGTGTTCGGATCATGGCATCTTTTAATTCAATTGGGAGCAAACCATCAGCGATTAATTTATCCCAAGTATCTGATGCTTCAAGCACGGTGATGGTTTTTGTTAGCTCATATTTCTTAGCCAGCGATAAAGTATAACCATCAATACTGGCTAAAATTAAAATTTTATTGTAACGGAAATATCCAAATGGGGTACCATTTTCCCATTTTTTTCCGGGGCCATTTCTTGGTGCAACGTTTACTAAAATCATGCCAGGGTTATCACCAAAGGCATCAACTACATCTATTAAATTTCCGGCAGCTTCTAAATCATTATGAACTCCAACAAAAGATACAGCCTGGTTTGTTAGAGCGGAGAGTCTGGTTATTTGTCGGCCAATGGCATTGGCGTCGCGGCAGTCATTGATAATAGTAATAGCCATGATGAATAGTTAAAGTTGATTAGTTTGTTTTATAGAGAAGAAAGTCAGCCCACTGACAATCAACAAAACTGCAAACAGTAAGAAGACATTTTCCAAACCAAATTGTGATGAAACAATCCCAGCCACAGCAATAAAAATAGCCGGCAGTGACGTTGAGGCAATGTCTTCTAAACCCCACTCGTATTCTTCTCGACCCTTGTCGACAATATGAGCAAAGATTGACCATTTAATGGGGTAGGTTAAAGCATCTAGTAGACCAACCACCGTTTGGATGGCGAAGATTTGCCAAATATTGGTGGAATAACCGAGCAAAAAAATAAACATGCCGTAAAAAATATAGCCATAACCAACCAGGTTTCTTTTAGCAGTCGCTGATAATGGTGCAGTTAATCGGCTGAGGGGAATCTTCGCTAGGGCGCGAATTAACATGTAATAAGAAATAGCATAGCCAACAATATCCAACCGGCCGGGAGCAACTTTTGATGTAATCAATAAAGATAAAAATGTGTTAACCACACTATAACCGGCATAATAAAAACCATCGGCTATAATATGGGCTTTGATGTTTGAACTTATGCCTTTTATTTTGTTCATATAGTTGATTGATTTTTGTGCTCTCGACAGGAATCGAACCTGTATAACCAGCTTAGAAGGCTGGTGTTCTATCCATTGAACTACAAGAGCTAGAGTGGTATGGTGCAATGGCTATGTCATATCCTATCAAGTTGCCCGATGATATACAACTGGTCTTAAACACCTTACAGCAAGCTGGTTACGAAGGCTATGTGGTGGGTGGTTGTTTGCGTGATCAATTATTGCAATTAGAACCCAAAGATTGGGATATCACCACTAATGCTTTGCCGGAACAAATTCAGCAAGTTTTCCCAAAATCGTTGTATTTAAACACCTTCGGTACTGTTACTGTGCGTAGTGGACAAACTGAAGTAGAAGTAACTACCTATAGAAGTGATGGGGGATATTCAGATCATCGTCATCCCGATCAGGTTAAGTTTGGAGTGACACTGCAGGAAGATTTAGCGCGCCGTGATTTTACCATTAATGCGCTCGCCTACAATGGTACTGAGATTATTGATTTGTTTAACGGACAAACTGATTTGACCAATGGTGTAATACGAGCGGTTGGTCAAGCTAACACGCGGTTTCAAGAAGATGCTTTACGCATGTTGCGTGCCATTCGGTTTTCGGCGCAGTTACGTTTTAAAATTGAGCCTGATACCTATCAAGCCATCAACACAGAAAAAAATTTAATCCAACATGTGTCAGCTGAAAGAATCAGAGATGAGTTGGTTAAAATGTTACTCACCGAAGATGCCCTCAAAGCCGTCTGGTTATTACACACCACCGGTTTGTTACCTTTAATAATACCTGAATTGGAAACCGGTGTCGGTGTGCAACAAAATTTACATCATATCTATACGGTGTTTGCTCATAATATTTTCGCTTTACAATTTTGCCCGTCAGATGATTGGCGCGTGCGGTTGGCGGCTTTATTACACGATGTTGGTAAACCCCAAGTGAAACAAGGTACTGGCAAAGAGGCGACGTTTTATCAACATGAACATGTCGGTGCCAAACTGACCCGTCAAATTATGAAGCGGTTGGCGTTTGCTAATGACGATATAAATAAAGTGGTGCATCTAGTGAAGCATCATATGTTTTATTACAACATGGGCGAAATCACCGATGCTGGTGTGCGGCGCTTAGTCCGCCGGGTAGGGCTTGAACACCTCACTGATTTAATGGCCGTGCGCATCGCCGATCGCATGGGTTCGGGTGTGTATAAAGACAAACCATTGAAGTTAGTAGAACTGGAAAAACGGATTGAGTATGTGCAAAAAGACCCCACTTCAACGAGCATGCTAGCTTATGATGGAAACGATGCTATGGTTCAGTTTGGGTGGAAACCCGGCGCGCGTGTGGGAGTATTACTCCATCGTTTGTTAGATGAAGTAATGGATGATCCAAAGAGAAATACTAAAGAGTATTTAACTGACCGAGCCAGTATCCTAGCGATTGAGCTTAATAAGGTGTCAGAACAGGAAGCGCGTGCTATTATGAAGACATATCGTGAAGCCTTAGCGGATCTTAATGCCTATAAAGGATAAAATTATGTCACACACAAAATATCTATTGGGAATCATGGTCGCTGGTATCATGATACCAACGGTGCTTTTTGCCAAAACCGGTATTGTTTCCGATCAAGCCTTTGGTGTGAACATACATTTACGGCAGAGACATAATGAAAGTGACTGGAATGATGTTCTAACGGCCGCCGCTGATACTGGTGCTACGTGGGGGCGAGAGCAGTTTAACTGGGATGTGATCGAACCAAGTGATGACGATTATAACTTCACATCTTATGATCGCGTAGTAACTGCCTATCAAACTCATGATATTAAAATGTTAGGCTTGTTAACTTATAGTAGCTCCTGGGCATCGGCTAATCCGGGTGCAATCGATTATGAAATGTATCCACCAAATTTGACGGCGTGGAGTGATTACGTAAAAACTGTGACCGCTCATTATGCTGGCAGTGTAACGTATTGGGAAATATGGAATGAACCTAACTACGCTGGTTTTTGGAAGGGCAATGAAGCCGACTATATCGATTTGGTTGATGCTGCTATAACGGCCATTCATGAAGGTAATCCAGATGCCAAAATTGTGCTCGGTGGTTTATCTGGGTCAGATTATACTTTTCTCAACACTGTATTAGATGGGTTAAATGATCCAACTGCTGTAGCGGCTGTCGCGGTTCACCCGTATCGCATGTCGGGGAGTAATTTTAATTACAGTCCGGAGCAACAAGCCAGTGGTTTAAATACATTACCCACTGATCTCTATAACATCAAAGCGGTCATGAATCGTTATGGTTTAAGTAAAACACCATTATGGTTAACCGAAGTTGGTTGGACTACCGGTAATGATGGAGTTAATAAACAGACACAGGCTGAGTATCTGACCCGTCTCTACACCATGGCCTTAGCCATACCAGATGTGCAGAAAGTGTTTTGGTATACACTGGCCGATACTTCATCGGATGAATCAATCAATGATGCTCAGTTTGGATTATATGAGGATGACTGGTCTCCAAAACAAGCGGTTAGTGCTTATCAATTTGTTAGTCAACAACTAACCGGTAAATGGTTGAAAAGTCAGACATTGCCTCAAGCGCAAATGGTCGATAATTTCTCAACCGGGTTAGGGTGGGAATTTTCTGGCACAGTGTGTACCACCGGTAGTCTTAATGACCATCTTAATGGATATATGTCTGTGCGGTATACGTTTACGGCTGACACCAATTGTTATGCACCAATTTCTCTACATAAAACTTTACCCACCGATACACGCGTTCTCCAATTCAAAGCCAAGGGTGATAATAATTCAACTCTACTGCGGATGCGGGTGGTAGATAGTAAAGGTGAAACGTTTCAGTATAATTTGGGTTATTTACCAAAAGAGTGGTTGTACTATAACGTGCAGTTAGAACAACCAACTAGTTGGTGGAATGGTAATCATGATGGCAAGTTAGATCAACCCTTACGGTTTGATTCATTTGTGTTAGATGATACTGATGGCTTACAAGAAACCGGCACGGTGCAATTTGATGATTTGGTTTCATCTAAATATTCTCAGGTCTATCAATACCAGTGGCATCAAGGCAAAAAAGATATATATGCTTATTGGAGTGCGGCGCAGGAAAAAACCGTGCGGATATTATTAGCTGGGGTGGGTAAAGTTACGGCTCATGTTTGGAAGCAGACAGACAAAAATTATTTATCCGGTGATGGGAATTTCAGTTTACAAGCTCGTCACAGTGTCACGTTTTTGCAGACGAAATAGATACTCTACGCAGGTTTGTGGAATTTCTGGTAGATTTCTTTTAATCTCTGGTCAGTAATATGTGTATATATTTGCGTGGTGGTAATTGAAGCGTGACCCAACATACTTTGCACTGATCGAATATCGGCGCCGTTTCTTAATAAATCCGTAGCGAAACTATGGCGCAACGTATGGGGCGTAATTTTTTTCATAATGCCGGCTAGTTTGGCATATTTTTCTACCAATCTTTCAATCGAGCGTGAGGTTAATGGTGCGGCGTCATGTTCTTCGCGGCCGGATTTTGCCCGATCATGCGCCACGAACATATACGGTGACACATCACGCCGTTTGGTTAAGTATTGTTGGAGCCAATATTTAGCTTGGTTAGACAAAAACACCACACGAATTTTACTACCCTTACCGCGTACTGAAAATTCATCACGTTTCAAATTCACATCAGCGATTTTCAGTTTCGCCAATTCCGATACCCGCAGCCCTGTCGAAAACAACAACTCCAAAATGGCTTTATCTCGTAATTTAACCAATGACTGTTGTAGAGACACGCCATGGCGTGTCTCTACAACAGTCATTGGTCTCATGGGTGCTTCCAATAATTCATCCAATTCAGATCCTTCCAGCCATTCCACTTGGCGATCTTCTTGTTTGGCTAGCTCAATCTTTTCGGCCACTAAAGTTTTAATATCACGTTTAGCCAGATACTTTAAAAAAGCGCGCAAAGCGATCATGTGATAGTTTTGGGTTTTTTTCTTTAATACTTGATCAGGTTCTTTATTAGGTAGTCGGTTTAGTTGTAAGCGATATGATCGCACTAGATCATTGGTAATGTTAGCCGGAGAAGTTACTTTAGTGAGGGCGACAAACCGGCGTAAATAAAAATCATAATTCTTAATGGTAGCTTGTGAGCGGTTTTTTTCGATTTCTAGGTATTCTAGAAAATCTGTGATCAATTTATTCACCTGGTTGTCTGACATATGATATACTATAGCCATGATTTCATTATCTGCCCAGCGCGTCGGCGTTTTCGTAGACGTGCAAAACATGTATTACTCAGCTAAGGCGCTGTATGGTGCCAAGGTTGATTTTGGAAAAGTCTTAGAATTAGCCGTGGTTGAGCGCACTTTAATTAGAGCCTTTGCTTATGTCATTAAGGCCGACAACAAACTAGAACAGCCTTTTTTTGAATCACTGCAAAAACGGGGTTTAGAAATAAAAGCTAAAGAATTACAGGTATTTTTTGGTGGTAACAAAAAAGGTGATTGGGATGTTGGCATCGCTATGGATATAATGCGTATGGCCAGTAAGTTAGATGTTGTCGTGTTAGTATCAGGCGATGGAGATTTTGCGGATTTATTGAAACATGTGAAATCATTGGGTTGTCGCGCCGAAGTTATCGCTTTTGGCCAATCATCGTCCAGTTTGCTGCGCGCGGAGGCTGAACGCTTTGTCGATTTATCTGAGCATGCTGATAGTGTTTTGCTTAAAAAACCCCGTCGCTTGACGAAGTAGAGTCGGTTTGGTAATCTCAGCCAATATTTAATTGGTGTCGGTAGACTCGGAGTGGGTTTAAACCCTATCTTGGCTGCCGCTAAGCTAAGTTGTATTTATATGCTTACTAAAGAGCAAAAAGACGGCATAATCACAAAATATGCCACTAAAAAAGGTGATACCGGGTCTCCGCAAGTGCAGATTGCCTTGTTATCACACGAAATCATCGATTTAAGTGAACATCTTAAAGCGCATAAGAAAGATTTTTCCTCGCGCCGTGGTTTGTTGAAGAAAATTGGTCAACGCCGTCGTTTGATGCGTTATTTAAAGAAAGAAAACAAGTCGGGGTACGAAAAACTAACTACCGCCTTGAAACTCAAAGATAACATTTAATATTTTACCCTATGGATATCAAGACATATAATATAACCTGGGGTGATCGACCATTAACTATTGAATTCAACCGGTTTGCCGCTCAGGCCAACGGGGCTTGTACAGTGCGTTATGGCGATACCGTAGTTTTAGTCACTGCCGTCATGTCGGATAATAAACGCGATGTTAGTTATTTCCCACTCATGGTGGAGTATCGGGAGAGCCTGTCCGCGGCCGGTAAGATTTCCGGATCGCGTTTTATTAAACGTGAGGGTCGTCCATCTGAAGAGTCAGTGCTGTCCGGTCGTATCATCGATCGTTCCATTCGACCATTATTTAACGATGCTTTCCGTAATGACATTCAGGTCATGGTGACCGTATTAGCGTATGATCCCGCCTCTGATCCTGATGTGGCTGGTTTAATCGGTGCCGCCGCCTCTTTAATGGTGTCAAATATTCAATGGCATGGCCCATTAGCCGGTTGCGTGGTAGCCGCCAAAGACGGTCAATTTATATTAAATCCCAATCAAGAAGCGTTAAATAACTCAGATTTGAATGTCTTTGTGGCTGGTCGAGATATGTCTGTAGTGATGTTAGAAGCTGATGGTCGACAAGCAGACGAAGCTATTACACAATCCGCCATTGCCTTTGGTTTAGAACAAATTCAACCGGTAATTAAACTCTTACAACAGATTCAAACCGAGTTAGGCAAACCCAAAATTACTTTACCAGAAGTTGTATTCACTCCTGAACAAACAACTCAAAAAACTGAGGCCGAGAAGATAGCCCAAGAGCATTTCACTAATATCGTGGCAACTTTGTTTGGTCAGGGCAATAAACGTGAAAGACATCAGCGCATGGATAAAGCTCTAGCTGAATTGAAAGCTAAGTTTAGTCCAGAAGAGACAGAAAAAATTGGTTATGCCACAAAAGCGTTTGACCATCTGTTTGCTACCGAAATGATTCGGCGTATCTTTGCTGAAGGTAAACGGGTAGATGATCGTGGTTTAGATGAGATTCGACCCATTTCAGTTGGAGTGGGTTTACTACCACGTGTTCATGGTTCAGGTGTGTTTCAACGGGGTGACACCCAGGTGTTGTCTATTACCACATTAAGTTCACCGGGTAATGAGCAATTATTAGATACCATGCGCCGTAATGAAAAACATCGCTATTTTCACCATTACAATTTCCCGCCATTTTCAGTTGGAGAAGCCGGGCCAATGCGTGGGCCAGGTCGCCGTGAAATTGGTCATGGAGCTTTAGCCGAGAAGGCATTATTGGCGGTTTTACCCAGTAAAGAGAGCTTTCCTTACACTATGCGGGTTATTTCTGAAGTGTTATCTTCCAATGGTTCATCGTCTCAAGGTTCTATCTGTGGTTCATCTTTAGCTTTAATGGATGCTGGTGTTCCAATTACCGCTGCGGTTGCTGGTATTGCTATCGGTGTAGCCTTTCAGGGTGAAGGTAAAGACAATTACAAAATCATCACCGATATCCAAGATGTTGAAGATTACGATCGCTCCATGGATTTCAAAGTTGCCGGAACCGAACAAGGTATTACCGCTATTCAGTTAGATATCAAGTTTGATGGTTTAAGCATGAAGATGGTGGAAGAAGTGTTGGTGCGAGCCAAAGCCGCTCGTTTACAATTACTTGAACAAATGAAACAAATCATTGCAGAGCCACGTAAAGAATTATCACCATACGCACCAAGAATCGAAACCATTAAGATTCAAAAAGATCAAATTGGTGAATTAATTGGTCCGGGTGGTAAAGTTATTAATGGAATTATTGAAAAAACTGGTGTGCAAATCGATATTGAAGAGGATGGTACCGTCTTTATAACCGCTGTCGATCAAGCTGCCATGGAGCAAGCTAAGTTGCTCGTTACAGCTATTACCAAACGGATTGAAGTTGGTGAAATTTACTTGGGAACAGTCGTAAAAATAGTGGCTGATCGCAATTCTGGTAAGGAAATTGGGGCGATTGTACAATTAACACCAAATCAAGATGGTATGGTGCATATTTCTCAAATTGATAATACTCGCGTGGAAAAAGTGAGCGATATTCTCAAAGAAGGCGATAAAGTGCGCGTTAAAGTGGTTGAAATAAACAGAGAAAAAGGACGCATTAGTTTATCCCGTAAAGCCTTATTGTAAATATGGGCAAGTTGTATATCGTCACAGGGCCATCTGGTGCAGGGAAAGATTCAGTGATTAATGCTGTGAAAGAGCGTGGTTTAAAGTTTGGCCAAGTGACAACAACTAGCACACGGACTATGCGTGTGACAGAATCTGAAGGTAACCCATATTATTTCCTAACACGTGAATCGTTCCAAAAACTGGTCGATGAAGACAAGATGGTCGAATGGGCAGAAGTTTATGGAAATTTATATGGTTGTACTAAACAAGAAGTAGATAAGGTTCTATCGGCCAATGAAATGGTGATTGTGAAAGTAGATCCGCAAGGGGCTCGATCTTATAAAAAATTGATGCCAGAGGCAAAAACTATCTTCATCATGCCGCCATCATATGAATATCTCGAGAAAAGACTAATCAATCGTGAAACTGACACTCCTACTGTCATAAAACAACGTTTAGCTACAGCCCAGCGTGAGTTGGAAAACCTCCTAGATTGGGACTATTTAGTCGTCAATGAGGAGGGTAAACTGACTGAGGCAGCTGAAGAGGTTTACAACATTATCCACAAATAATTGTTTACTCACAGAGTTATACACAGTGTGAATAGGTCGTTTTGTGGATAACTTTTGGTTGTTTTCCACAGTCAAATTAGCTAGTATTAGCAACTTTTATAGCGTTTAGTTGACCCGAGTTATTTTCTGTGGTACAATTTATTCACAGTTGTAATAGAAGGTGTACATTAACATAAAAATCCAGCCGTACTGCGTAGAAGAAAATAGCAGGGAAATGATTGTTTCACCAATTACTTTATAAGTAGTATGTGTGATAATCGTTTCTCTGGTATGATCGGGCTACCAAAACAAAAATAAAAGGTACGTTTCGCCAGCTCCAATTATATTCTCTTCGGAGGATGCCGGAGGCAGCGACGTATTAGAGAACCCTAGCAATAGGGGCTAACCTACATGGCCCACGTAGGTACGGCAACACTCAATACCTCTTGCGGAAATCCTTTGCTTCGTCTTCTTAAGGGAGCCGAGACAAGGTCGGCAATCGTAGGTATCCAGGGGTGTCCGTACCATATTTATGCAACCCTTTGGGTTGCTTGTGGGGGGACACCCCTTCATTATTTCCAAATATATGGCTGGTCAAGAACAAAAATTAAATCCCGAAACAACTCCTCAAGATACCGATGCTGGCGTAGAAGCCAGAGCTAATGATATTATTGAAGCGCTGGCCGATATTCGGGCGTGGCAAGATGGGGAGCGCAAAGCGGGAGCTGAAGCTGAGGCTGGGCAAAGTCAACCTACAAAAGACCAAAATAATTAACATTTATATGGACAAAGCTCAATTAGACGAATTTCGTAAACGTATAGAAGAACGTATTAGTGAGGTAAAAAAAGAGTTATTAACTGTATCAAATCCGGATAAAGGTGATCATGTGCCGGGTGAATATGCTGCTAAATTCGAAAATTTTGGTGATGATAATTATCTTGATGAAGGGTCGGATAGCCCAGATGAAGTAGAGAATTATGAGGTTAATGTAGCCGTGACTAGCGAATTGGAACGTGAATTACATCGCTGTGAAGCCGCCTTACAGCGTATGTCCGATGGTACTTATGGTAAAGATATAAAAACTGGAGAAGATATTTCGCTCGAACGTTTACGAGCCAATCCAGCAGCCGAAACTGTTTTGCCGCCGAGTCATGAAAAGTAAGTTACCCTGGTTAGGTGTAGTGTTATTTTTTTGTGATCGTCTCACAAAAGGCTACATGTTAAACAATGCTGAGAGACAATGGGATATTATTCCAGGTAAGCTGTGGTTGCACTATCATCTCAACGATCAAATGGCATTGAGTTTACCCTTATTCCCAGTATTGTACTATACAGCGGTTACGCTGGTTTTTTTAATTCTATCACGTAAGTTAGTGCAATTATGGTTGGAACAGCGCTATGTTGAAACTATGCTGGTAGGGATAGTGTTGGCCGGTGCCTTGAGCAATTTATTAGATAGAATGTTGTATGGAGGGGTGATTGATTTTATCACGACCTGGTTTGGCAGCGTATTCAATATAGCTGATATGTATATTGTCACGGGTATTTTAATATGGATGATTATTTTATGGCATGAAGACAGGTCAAAACACCAAACAATTTCAACGCAAAATTGAAGATTTTGTCTGTGCGCGTTGTGGCGCTAAAGTAAAAGGGTCTGGTTACACTAATCACTGTCCGGAATGTTTTACTTCCAAACATGTCGATGAACAACCCGGTGATCGCGCGGCTACTTGTGGTGGTTTAATGCCACCGGTGCATGTTTTTTTCAGTAATAAACGGTGGGTAATCACCCAACAGTGTGAATTATGCGGCCAACACCGTAATAATCGTGTGCAAGTAGGGGACAATATGGAAAAATTAGCGGCTCTTGCCAAACAGCTAGCAATCGGCTACACTGCTCAATAGAAAAGCGCTGCCTCGGTGAGGGAGCGTTTTATGTTTGCATCCATACCATCAGCCTGCACGGTAGGCTACGATTCCATCTTAGTTGATGTTCAAGTTGACGTTTCGGCTGGTTTTCCCAGTTATACGATTGTTGGCTTGCCCGATGCGGCTATTCAAGAAGCCCGTGAGCGCGTGCGTTCAGCCATGAAGCAATCTCATTTAACCTTTCCGGATATACGCATTACAGTGCATTTAGCACCCGGTGATCGGCGCAAAGAAGGCGCCGGGTTTGATTTACCCATGGCCTTAGGTATTGCCATTGCCAGCCACGCTATTAAACCAGTGGGGGACATTCCCTTATGTTTAGGCGAACTTGGTCTAGATGGCACGGTCTTGCCTGTGGCCGGAGCGTTATCTATGACGTTGCTAGCGAAACAACTCGGCTATAAAGCCGTGGTAGTGCCACAAGCCAATGCTGCCGAGGCTGCTTTGGTACCAAATATCACTATTTACTCAGCGCCCACTTTATTGGCTGTGACCGAGCATTGTGCGGGCAAAACATTATTACCAATTCAACCATACCAAATACCAAAGGCGGTTTCAAAACAATCTGTGGCAGAATTGTCGGCTATAAAAGGGCATGCCGTAATAAAAAGAGCTTTAGCGGTGGCGGCGGCTGGTCGACACAATACTTTGTTGTACGGTCCGCCTGGGTCTGGCAAGACTATTCTTGCCAAAGCTTTACGGCATTTACTGCCACCGCTGACAGTAAATGAGATGTTAGAGGTAACACGATTGTACAGTGTGGCCGGTTTGTTATCTGCTCAACAACCCTACATTGCTGATAGACCATTTCGACAACCACATCACACAGCGTCAGCCGCTTCGATTATTGGTGGCGGGCGAGTGCCACGGCCTGGTGAAATATCTTTGTCCCATCATGGGGTGTTGTTTTTTGATGAATTACCAGAGTTTCCGCGGGCAGTTTTGGAGGCCTTGCGTCAACCATTAGAAGAGCAGCAAGTCACAGTGGCGCGGGTTGAGCAAGTGATTACCTATCCGGCGGCACCTCTATTTATTGGTAGTTTAAATCCATGTCCATGTGGATTTTACGGTGACCCAGAGCAAGATTGTCGTTGTACACCGGTGCAAATTCAAAAATATCACAAAAAATTATCTGGCCCATTTTTGGATCGGATGGATATATTTTGTTATGTACCACGTTTAGCCTTTGATACCTTAGTTGGTCATCAGCCTATGGATACAGCCGATACTTTACAAGCCGCAGTTTTGTTAGCCACCCAAAGACAACAACATCGTTTTCGACAAACAAACATAATTGCGAATGCGTATATTCCACATGCTGCTCTGGAGAAGTATTGCCCCATCAATGAAGAATCAGTGATCATGCTGCGCCAAGCCATGCAGGTAATGCATTTATCACCACGCAGTTTTCATCACATTATTCGGTTAGCGCGCACCATTGCTGATATCGCGGATAGCCCAGATATTGGTGTGTCACATGTTAGCGAGGCGCTGCAGTACCGTCGGCCACCACTACAACACACTCACCCTTCAACGTAGGATGATGAGCAATCTGTTGGGCTACTGTGGCAGCATCACCTCTAATAAACTCTTCAAAGGTTTTGGTTAATTCACGCCCTACCACGATGTATTTTTTACTTTGAGATAAAGCTTGAATGGTTTTATTTAAACGGTGAATTGATTCATAAAATACTACAGTTTGTTTACTATTAATGATCTCTGTGATTAGGGTTTGTCGGCCTTTTTTATGAGGTATAAAACCGAGAAAATTAAACGAACTGGTATCTACCCCCGCGGCTTGAAGGGTGCAAATTAAAGCACTTGCTCCAGGGATTGGTACCACCGTGTGTCCGGCCGCCACCACTTGAGCCACCAATCTGGTACCAGGATCAGAAATACCCGGTGTGCCAGCATCACTGATTAAAGCCAGATCATGCCCAGCGGCTAAGTGGGCCAGAATGTTTCTGGCAACAGTAATACTTGAGTGTTGATGGTATGATTTAGTTGGTGTAGTGATTTTATAATGCTGTAAAAGAGTGCTGCTGGTGCGGGTATCTTCACATAAAATCAATGTTACCTCAGCTAAAACACGCAGCGCACGTAAGGTGATATCTTCAAGATTTCCGATCGGAGTGGCGACGATATATAGGGTACCCATTTACAAATTTGGTAAATATTCTTATACTGCACACACAATATAACTGATACATATTTTAAGCAAACCATTCTATGCCAGAACAAACCAAAGTACTCATTGTTGAAGACGACAAATTCCTCAGTGAATTAATCTCTACTAAGTTAGATAAAGAAGGTTTTAGCATCGCTTTAGCCGGAGACGGTGAAACTGGTGTCAAAAAAGCCTCAGAATTTCGGCCAGATATTATTCTGTTAGACATCATGCTGCCAGGTATGGATGGTTTTGAGGTTTTAGAAAAGCTGAAAAATGGTGCCGATGCGGCGTTAAAAGCCATTCCGGTAATTATTCTGTCGAATTTTGGTCAAGAAAGTAAGGTTGAGCGTGGATTACAACTCGGGGCCGTTGATTATTTGGTCAAAGCCAATTTTACCACCGGCGAAATTGTGGCCAAAATCAAAGAGGTTTTGAAATAAATTTATAACCCGTAAACACAATTAACAATCAGTAGGGACAAAAACAACAGTAGAGACATGCCATGGCATGTCTCTACTGTTGTTTTTGTTAAAAGAAACTAATTGGGTCGTAATTGACGCCGTTGATGTTGATTTCAAAATGAAGGTGTGGCCCAGTGGTGCGGCCGGTCATGCCAACATAGCCAATTACTTGGCCACGTGAGACATATTGGCCACCACTGACGGCAAATGCACTCATATGGGCATAACGAGTTTTTATCCCATTTGGTCCGTAAATATCAAGCGAATTACCATAACCGCCACCCCATTGGCCAGTCGAGTTAATGCGCACCGTACCTTCAGTTGAAGCATAAATTGGTGTACCGATTGGACAAGGGAAATCGCGCGCACGATTAGGATGTCCCCAGTAGGTTGTCATGGCACCATGGCAACCGACCGGCCAATTAAATTGACCAGCTGTGACATAGTTTGGCAAGTCAGATGATTGATAACTTGGTCCAGAATTATCCGAATAACGGCTAGCAATATAACTAGACGCCGGAGGTGGTGGTGGGGGAGGTGGTGTTCCATCAACCACAATCAGTTGTGTACCAACCGCGACGAGATGATCGGTACCGATGTCATTAACTTTAATGGTTTCATCCAAATTACCTTTATACGTGGCAATGATTTTATCCAAAGTATCACCATCTTTTACTGTGTAAATAACACCCGAAGCTGGAGGAATTTTTAAGGTATTACCCGGTCGAATATAACTAGAACTAGTCAGGCTATTGGCCCACAGCAAAGTAGATACAGAAATGCCAAAGCGATCAGAAATTTCACCAATCGTGTCACCATCTTTCACTTTATACTCAATAATGCCAGCCCGTACGCCAACACTGGTTTCGGCCGTATTAGTGCCGACTAAAGCCGAACCATTATCTAATAAACTGAGTTGATCACCAACATTCCGTGGGCTAGCGGCCTCGGGGTCTAAATTTGGAATGGTAGCGACCATTAAACCACTATTGGAAATATACGAACCGGTACTATCCGGTGGAATTAAACCACTCTCAGTAATATCTCGCTCCATACCATCGCCCGGGTTGACTATCTGATACAAGGCTGAATCCTGGGCAAAAACATCGGCACTTTTAATTTCCTGAGCCTGTAAAATATTGGTACTGGCGACAAAAAAAGATAATAGAACCACCATGACATGAATAAAATAGCGGTTACCAAAAATGAACAGAATTTTATTCTGCATGAAGGCGGAGCGTTTGAGGCGAGCCACTAGTTTTAAATATTGGGTATAGCTGAAGATGATCAGCGGACGGAGTAACCAACGCAAGGCAATATAGAATGGTTCTAACACAACTATGAGTAACCAGCTTAAGCTATTGAGTAACGCTTTACTCAGCTTAAATAGCTGTATCAGACTTAGAACCAGTATGCGACGTAAGCTAAGTGACACGCCGCACAGACTACCATTTTAGCGCCTTGCTGTCAAGCCGATTATCCAGTACAATGCGCCCATGAAATACTACTGTTTAGACATGTTTCCCTACCCGTCGGCGCAGGGTTTGCACGTGGGTCACCCCGAAGGCTATACGGCCACAGACATTGTCTCGCGCTATCAACGCATGCATGGTATGGAGGTATTGCACCCCATGGGTTGGGACGCCTTTGGTTTACCGGCGGAAAACTACGCCATTAAAACTGGTGTGCATCCAGATGTCTCCACCCATGAAAATATTAAAACCTTTAAACGACAAATCCAATCTTTAGGTTTAAGCTACGATTGGGAGCGCGAAATCGACACTTCATCGCCGGAATACTATAAATGGACGCAATGGATGTTTTTGCAAATGTATGAACACGGCTTAGCTTATCGAAAAAAAGCCAGAGTTAACTGGTGTAATGGCTGTCAAACAGTGTTGGCCAACGAACAGGTAGTTGATGGTAAATGTGAACGCAGTCAAGATCCGGTTATTCAAAAAGATTTAGCCCAATGGTTCTTTAAAACCACTAATTATGCCGAGCAGTTATTGAATGATTTGGAAACCATCGATTGGCCAGAACCAATTAAGTTAATGCAGAAAAATTGGATTGGTAAAAGTGAAGGAGCGGAAATAGAGTTTAGAATAAAGAATGAAGAATTAGGAATTAAGGTTTACACAACCAGACCAGACACATTATATGGGGTCACGTATGTGGTGTTAGCTCCAGAACATTCTTTAGTTAATACTCTTACAACATCAGATAATAAAAAACTAGTTGAGGACTATTTAAAAATAACTGGAACAAAAAATGATCTTGAACGAACCAGTTTAAATAAAGAAAAAACTGGTGTTTTTACGGGCAGTTACGTTGTACATCCATTAACTGGTAAAGAGATTCCCATTTGGATTGCTGATTATGTTTTGGCTACATATGGAACCGGTGCTGTTATGGCAGTACCAGCGCATGATGAACGTGATAAAGAATTTGCGGCGATATATCATTTACCAGTTATTGATCTGCCAGTTAACGAGGCTGACAAGTGGGCATTAACCGAACAGGCTGGTGGTACGAGAAAAACTAATTATAAATTACGGGATTGGTTAATTTCACGGCAACGTTATTGGGGTGCGCCGATACCAATAGTGTATGACCCGGAGGGTAAACCGCATCCGGTGAAAATAGAACACCTACCGTTAGTGTTACCGACTGATGTGGATTATTTACCGAAGGGTACTTCACCAATTGGTACTTCAGCCAGTTATAAAGCGTTAGCAGAAAAACTTTATGGCACCGGCTGGCATTTTGAAGTTGATACGATGGACACCTTTGTTTGTTCATCGTGGTATTATTTAAGATATTGTGATCCACATAATGATAAACAATTTGCGGCTCCAGAAACTTTAGCGCACTGGTTACCGGTTGATCTGTATGTGGGTGGGGCTGAACATGCTGTGTTGCATTTACTTTATGCCCGGTTCTTTCATAAAGCCTTACAAGATTTTGGTTTTATTCCAACCAGTGTTGGGCGTGAACCATTTCAGGCGTTGCGTAATCAAGGCATGATTTTGGGTGAAGACAACCAAAAGATGAGCAAATCCAGGGGAAATGTGATAAATCCGGATGATATTGTTAACCAATATGGAGCCGATACCCTACGTTTATATGAAATGTTTATGGGTCCATTTGCCGATGGTAAACCGTGGAATACCAAAAGTATTGAAGGTATGTCAAGATTTTTAAATCGAGTGAAAAAAGTTATTCAAGATAATAAAGCTTTACCAACTAATAATGAGTCTTCTAATTTAATTCACTTCACAGTAAAAAAAGTCTCTGAAGATATTGTGCATTTTCATTTCAACACTGCCATTAGTACCATGATGACTTTTTTAAATGCCAAAGATTTTCTGGGGGAAAATAATTGGGATAAATCAGCCATTGAGAAATTTATTTTGTTGTTGCATCCGTTTGCGCCATTTACCACGCAAGATTTATGGAAAGAATTAGGTCATGACACTGAGCTCGATCATGAGGTTTGGCCAAGTTTTGATGCCAATAAAATTATTAGCGATACGGTTAATTTGGCTATTCAAGTTAATGGAAAGTTACGTGATACCATCATAGTTGCAACTAATAGTAGTGAGGTTGATGTAAAACAATTAGCGCAAAACACTGACAAGATTAAAAAATATTTAGCCGGTAAGCAAATTGTGAAACTAATCTATGTACCGAATAAGTTGGTGAGTATTGTTGTAAAATGACATCAGGTAAGATCTTTATTTTTCCAACCGAATCGTCTTATGCCATTGGTTGCCGGTATAATGATACAGTTTCTATAAAAAAGATTATGCAGTTAAAAGGTCGAACCGATGATCGTTTTACCGTAGTGGCGGCGTCACTGGAACAAGTTAAAAAGCATTTTAAGTTCACTTCTCAGATGGAACAATTAGCCCTTAAATATTGGCCAGGAGCCTTATCGATTGTGGTTTCAAAAAAATTTGCGGTGCGGGTGATGGCTGTGCCGATGGATCTACCGGTACCACTGATCGCAACCAGTTTGAATGTATCCGGTCAGCCACCGGTGTTTGATTTGAAAAATCATCTGGTAAAGACGCGATTAATCGCGTCTTTACCAGATGATTTTTTACCAGATGATTCCATAATTGATGTTGGGCCATTACCGCAGCGTCCACCCAGCACCGTGGTTGAATGTTTTCGCGGTGGTTATGTGATTCATCGTCAAGGGGCAGTAAAACTTATATGACAAAATTTGGCCAGCATTTTCTAGTCGACAAAAAGGTGTTACGAACCATGGTGGATATTGTCGCTGAGTATGGTTCGCACGAGACAATTTTAGAAATTGGACCAGGTAGAGGTGTTTTAACCAAAGAATTAGTTAAAATGGCTGATCGGGTGATAGCGATTGAAATCGACCAAGCCTTCAAACCAGATCTGGATTCTTTGCAAACCAAATATAAAAACTTAACTGTGAGATATAGTGACATTCTCAAGGTTGATTTAATGGCTTTAGGTTTGACCGATGGTAATTACAGCCTGGCTAGTAATCTACCGTATGAAATTACCGGTATAGTTTTGAGAAAGTTTTTAACCACTCAACCCTATCCCAAACACATGGGCTTGTTGATTCAATATGAAGTAGCCGAGCGCATCGTGGCTAAACCGGGCGATTTAAGTATTCTTGGTTTATCTGTGCAAGCCTTGTCTCAGCCTAGATTTATCACCAGAGTTAAACCGGATTCTTTCCGACCAAGGCCACAGGTAGATAGTGCTATTATTAGTCTTGAAAATATTCGTCAACACGCCTTGCCTAATGAAAGTGGTTTCTTTCGTCTGATCAAAGCGGGTTTTGCTCAGAAACGGAAGTTGTTGCGCGCTAACTTAGTAAACATAAAAATCCCCAAAGAGGCCATCATTAGCGCCTTCCAAGAACTTAGTTTAACTGAAACCGCTCGAGCGCAAGAGTTAAGCTTAGAGCAATGGTTAGTTTTAGTTGACAGACTAGATAAATTCATTGTATAATTTCACCCGTGGATCGAGAAAATAAAGGATTTTTTTGGGGTTATATTATTATCGCATTTGTGGCTATCATGGGCGGGATACTATCAATTTATTCGCGGCTAAACACTGTTAGTTCTACTTTGTTTAGTTTAGATCCTACTCCAGGCCCGGTAATAACTGAATCACAGAAGAATTTACAGGCTTTAGCTGAGAAAAAATTATTGGATAGTGATAGTGATAGTATTAATGATTTTGACGAAGAGTATACCTATAACACTAGTGCTTATCTGGCGGATACTGATTCTGATGGTATTTCTGACAGTCAGGAAATAACCGTCGGCACCGATCCAACCTGTGCTGCCGGCAAGGTCTGTTTCAATTCAGCTACTGCCAATACAAATACTGCCACTACAAACACCAACACATCTGCTCCTGATATTACTGGTTTAGCCACGGATGATCCAAAGAAACTACGGCAACAGTTAGAGGCGCTGGGCATTGATAAATCTGTTCTGGATCAAGTCAGTGATGCCGATTTAGTTGATGTCTATAAAAGTGTTTCACAAAGTACTATCAATACAAATGCTGGAAATAGCAATACAAATGCGGGTGATCCATACGCCGGTTTATTGCCTGAAAATTCCAATACTAATAGTGCCAGTGCGGCGCAAACATTTAGTGATCTACAAAAATTATCACCCGATGCCGTGCGCACGCTATTGGTTCAATCCGGTATGTCGGCTAGTGATGTGGATAAATTAGACGATGCAACTTTAATGCAAGTATATCAGGATGCATTAACCCAAGCGGCGGCCGAAACTAATACAACAACCAATTAGTATGCTGAGATTCTACCAAAAATTTGTTGCTACCATCTGCTTAATCTCGGTTAGCGTTTCTATGGTAGTTTTACCACTGCCAGCCCGAGCGCAGGGGATGCCAGTGATTGATTTAGCTAATTTAAGCCAATCTTTTAGTAAGGAAGTATTGGATAAAGTGTACAAAACATTGGGGCAAGCAGCCATGGTGGGTGTAAAAAATGCTTTAACGGCCTTTTTGGGTAAGTTAGCTTATGACGCCGCGGTTTGGACAGCTTCGGCTGGTACTGGTCAACAATCATTGGTTTATTCACAACCAGTCGGTGAGTATTTTGCTGATGCCGGTGATGCGGCCGCTGGTGGAGCCATCGAAGGGTTTGCCACCACTGCTGGTTTAGATGCAGCTGGTTTATGTAATCCGGGTGATGATTTTAGAATAAATTTAACTATTGGTTTAGATACCAATATTGCTGGTGGTACTGGTGTTTATAAACCAGCCTGTACGTTAACGGAACTAACCGGTAACTGGCAGGAGGCTTATTCAGATCCAAATTTTGATAAGTATTTTGCACTACAATTTGATTCTACGGCTAATCCATTGGGGATTTCCTTAGAAGCAGAAAATATGACCGTTCAAATTCGTGATTCAGCGATTGAAAACGCTAAACAAGAACGTTTAACTCATTCTGAAGGGTTTGCTGATGTCACAGAACAAGTCTCCGGAGCAGTTTTAACACCAGGTTCTTTAGTGAAGAAGCAATTAGATAACGCGCAAGAAGGGGCACAAAAAAATGCCTTAGAAATGGTGGGTGACCCAGTAGTTGATGCTTTGAATATTTTTGCCAGTACGTTGATATCTAAATTAACGGAACGCGTGCAAAATGGTATAGCCAATTTACAAAGTGGTGATGAATTATCTGGTTTGTTGGGTGGAGAGTTTTCCGGTACGTCGCGTGGTCGGGCCGCCGCGGAAGCGAGATATGCCGAACTAAGGCAACCGGTGTTTGCTAGTAGCGGTTCATTTGATGTGTTATCCGAATTTGCCGCGTGTCCAGACGAACCAGATTTGCGCACAGTGACCAATTGTACGATTGGAGCCGCTTTACAAACTGCCATCCAAGAAAATTGGACGGTGCAAGAGTTTGTCGATTATCAAGCCAGTATTGGTCAAAATTTTTCTTTTGCTAACGATTCAATCACTACTTCGCAAATTCAAAACAGTGAAGGTACTAACCGTACGGCCATTGCTGTCATGAAAAAATTCCGCATTGTGCCGGTAGGTTGGCAAGTCGCGGCCGATTACATAGCTAGTTCCACCGATACTCCAAATTTAAAACAATTAACCGATTGTTATAATTATTGCGGTTCAGCCGATACCGAACGCAGTTGTGATTTCTTATTAACTGATTCAGCCGGAGATACAACTAATTATTCACCATACTGTGGTTTAGTTGATCCTTACTGGGTACTAAGTGCCCCCCAGAATTTTTGTGAACGAGAAGCACCGGGCAGTGTGCTGGCTGATCAACGTAATTACGATACTGATGCTAATGTTAATACGCAGGAAGCGTTAATTGTAAATCGCTTGAATTATTGTGCTGATACCCGCGGTTGTATTCAGGAAGAACAAGATGGTGTCTGCACCGCCTATGGTTATTGCACTGAAGAAAAGCGCATCTATCGTTTTGCCGGTGATATTTGTGATCCAGAATATAGCAGTTGTGAAACCTTTACTGATGAAGATGGTAATGATGTCTCGTATGTAAAATCAACTTTGAATTACAATGATTGCGCGACTGATCCGGGTTGCCAATGGTATTGCTTAACTAAAGACGCCGGTGGAAATTATAACTGTGCCAGCCCCACCGAAACGTATGTTAGTTGTAGTGAAGATGTGACCACAAATGAATCTGATTATGGTTTAAGTGTGGCCGTTGATTACGATGCCAATGAAGCTTGTAGCTGTAGTACAACTCAAACTTGTGAGGTACCGGCCGGATCCGACACGGGTGATAGTAACGGTGATGGTTTAATTGATTATCGCCAGTGTGCTGTTTCTAATACCGATGGCAGTCAATCGATTTGTACCATTAGTGATAACTGTGGAGCGAGTAACTCGTCTTATGATGCTGCCACCACAACGTGTACTTGTACGATAACAAACTCTGGTACGGTAGCCAGTGGAGAAACCTCAGTTGATCTGGCGGTAGATACGATCGATGGCAGTAGTGCTGTCAACACTTGTACTTTATCTGAAGCTTGTTCGTCTTCATCTAGTACTTACAGTAATGCCCCAGTGTGTAGTATCGCGAGTGGCAGTGACATGAATTGTGGTGATACTTGTACTAGTACCACTGGTGGTAGCTGTGTAAATAGTTTAGGCAATACCTGTACCGATGGTTCTGATACTGATTTAGATGCCACTGATGGTAAATGTTTATTAAGTGATGCCTGTGATATTTCAACTGGTGCGGCCACTTGTACTAGTGACAATGGTAATTTATGTATATTAGGGACAGAAGCCGAAGTTCCAGCTGAGAGTAACACTACCTTATATTTTGATAACAATGTGGAAGAGTGCTCCAGCTCTGATGCGGGGTGTAATCAATATATTCGCAGCAAACCAGATACTAATCTCATTCCTAATGCGTTGTTCGATTACTATGATGAAACGCGTAACACCATTGATGATACAGTGGGTGATGATCTAGCCTTTTGTACTGATACCGGCAGTGGTTGTGCCAGTGATAGTGAATGTCACTCCGGTGCAGCTGGCTCGTGTGTGGGTTGGACGCAATCTGGTACTACGGCGTATGTGTTAGATAGTTCGTATGATGGAGTGGTGAGCTCAGAGCTTGGTAGTAATTATATTCAACTTGAACCAGCCGCCACCGGCACAATTGATACCATAGTGGATACCGGACACAGTTTGGCCAACCGTACTTTTACCTTGGCGTATCAGGGTATGTCGTCAGATGGTAGTTGCACGGGGGTGTCTTATACGATTGGTTCCAGTGATGGTGTAGATGTTTCCACCGCCGGGACTAATGATGAATACACCACCGATTGGCAAGATTTCACTACTACCTATACCTTTTCTGATAGTACGACTGATACTGCTATACATGTTGCCATTGCTTCGAATGAAACTTGTGCGGTTGATGTCGCCGGTGTGTCTTTAACTGAAGCTTTTGAATTCTCTGGTGATTATGCCAACTATGCCACCAATAATGTTACTTATCTCAATGGTGATACACTAGAGTGCGATCCATCTGATGTTGGTTGTGAATTATATGTCGAAGATGGTTTAAGTGATGAAGAAGGTATTCCTGGAATTATTACCAATCCGGCTTCGTCTAGTTGTGTCGACAGTGACGGTAATTATAACTATGACGATCCATCTTGTAGCCAATGTAATGGTGATCCCGCGGCTGATCAAGCGGACGATTATTATGCCGGTTGTGATTTTTATCAAGAGGTCGCTCTAGCCAATACTATTCCAGTTGTCACTGACGAATCATGGTTAACCAGTGCGGAACGAGATGGAGTAATGAAACGATCCGGAAAATATTGTTCTGGTGATTCGACCTTACATTGTTTAGCCGATAGTGATTGTCCAGCTAGTAGCGCTTGTATTGAACAAGTCTCCATCGTGCCAAGTTCTGGTGATAGTTGTTCCGCTTCAGCAGTGGGTTGTGAAGCCTATACTAATTTAGCTGAAATAGAAGCCGGCGGTGAAGGTATTGAGTATTATTCAGAGTTAAAACAATGTGTGAAAACCGATGATACCAACACGGCTGTGTTCTACACCCTAGAAGGCAGTGATAGTTCCGGTGTCACAGTAGAAGATCACGCTTTGAAAGTAGATCAGGCCAGTTCAGATGGCAGACCCTGTATAAATTTAGATCCAGAGAGTGAAGATTACAACGCCGACTGTGCCGATTCAGATTATTCAGATGCCGTGCAATCTACCTGGGATTGTGGTCCAGCTGGTGACATTGATGGTGATGGTACCAACAATACTGACGATACTACCACTGATGACAATGAATATGGGACAGATCCAAATTGTCGCCAATATACCAACTCAACCGGTACCGTGTTTTATCGCTTTGAATCTGATGTGATTGTAGCGTCGGATGATTGCACGCCAATTAGAAATAGTTTGGATAACCGCGTCTATTATGCTTTAACGAGTGAGAGTAATTCGTGCAATGAATCTGAAGTAAGTTGCCGTGAATATAAAGGCAGTGATTCTGGTAGTGCGGAAGATGTTATTGCAGCTGATTTTTCTGATAACTCCACCACTGATTGGGAGGGTGCTACCACCACCAGTAATGAATCTGTGCTCGAGGGTGGTTACTCCTTACAGTTAGAAAGTTCTACCATTAGTTATGCTTTATTCACCCAAGAAGATACCGATGATGATGGTACGGATGAAACTTATGGTTTGTTAGATGATGGTTTATCTTATGTTCTAACCTTCTGGGCTAAGACTACTGAAGGTGGTTCGGTCACTGCTTCAATCAGTTTATCAGGCACCAGTGGCAGTGATTATAGTTTTGATGCAATAACTTTAGATCCAGCTGGAGCCGGTGGTTGGCAACAATATAAAGTTGGCCCGATCATTCTACCAGTTGGTACCAATGTGGATGATGGTGATGAGTATTTTAATCTGATCTTTACTGGTAGTACCTCAACTAGTCAGGCGTATATTGATAATATCAAACTAACCTCTTCCAGTAGCCAGTACTTAATTCAAGATTCTTCAAGAACTTGTGATAATTTTGAAGGTTGCCGCGCGTATCAAGATCGTGCCGATAATACTTACTACTTAAAATCATTCTTACGTTTATGTGGTGATAGTGCCGTCGGTTGTGAAGCCATGATCGCCACACAAAATTCCAGTAATCCATTTACTGAAGCCTATAATTTGGATAATGAGTACGATCAAGATGATGTTATCGTACAAAACGATCAGCCGGTGACGTTAGTGTATAATGAGGATAATATTTGTATAGCGAGTGCGATGGGTTGCTCTGAAGTTGGTTTACCAAATGTGGATGATCGCACTGGTGTGGTGATCGATTACACCTCAGCCTATTTATTGAATCGGCCGGATGATTACAATTCAATTTTGTGTGAACAACCCCAATTGTCTTGCCGCAGGTACACTTCCGGCTTCGATGGCACGGTGTATTTTAAAGACCCCGGTGAAAAATTATGTGACTTACAACAATACAGTGTTGATGGTAATACCTTCAACGGGTGGTTTAAAGCCGATAGCACCAGTACTACTCCAGATTGTCCAGTGCAGCATGATTTTTCTGGTACGGATATACATTATGCTTCACAACCGTTAGGTGGTGTCTGTAATAGTAACAGTGTGCATCATGCCAGTGATGGAACCGGTGATGTCTTGGATGAAAAAGTTGGCGCCCTATGCAACCAAGATGCCGATTGTTACCCGGATGACTGGAGTGATTCAGTTGATGCCCAACCCCGCTGCATCTCTAATTTGGATGATGACGTTGATGTCTTTGATGGTAGTACACATCAATACACCGACTATCCAGACGATGGTTATACTTTAGCCAGTCTGGTATCAGATTTCGGTTGGGTGGGAGTGTGCCCCGGTGATCAATCTGGTTGTTCTGAATACATCGATTCTTACAGCCCAAACCTTACTGAAATGAACGACAACTGGAGTTTTGAAGATGATGTGCGTGATGATAATAATACCTACTATGCAACCGATGCTACCAAAACTGGTTTCCCTGATTATTGGATGATACCTGATTTTGATCTGGAAGGAGACGGCACCGCGGATTTTGATAGTTCTTGCACTACTACTAACGCTGTTATCACCGCCTTTAGTGCTGATACGGTTAATCCAGCCGATGGTAGTTCTGCTCTGAAATTAACCGGCCCTTGTGCCATTGAGCAAAAAACCTTTTCGTTAGATGTGGCTTTAAATAAAACCTATACTATCCAAGCGCAAGTGAAAATGGATAAGACATTACTAAATGGTGCTGATGCCTCTATTACTCCAGCCGAGTTCAGTGTGGGCATTCATTTCTATGATAGTGACAGTAATTTAATCACTGGTGATAGTGAAACAATTTATCCGGTGGCTGATCATGCCACTATTGCCACTGAAGATGGTACCGACACCGATGGTTTAAGTTATTGGTATCGCTTCCAAGGTAGTTTTGGCCTAGGAACAACCGTATCAATCCCAAGTAATGCTAAGTTTGCGCGTGTCTTTATGGCTAATCACACCGCCAATTCTATTTATTTCGATGCGGTGAGCTTAAAAGAGGCCGACAAATATTATTACATCAATAAAACCGTCGATGGTACCGCCCAACGTGAACAAGTTGACGGTGTTAATACTTGTATTGATCAAGATACCAGTGAAGCCAGTATCACCTCCGATGGTGGTTGTGTCGCTTTCCGCGATACTACTTCGGATACCCAAAACTATTCTCAAGATGGGTTAGATTGTACCTCATGTTTATTAACACCCAATGCCGATTCTTGCCGGTACTTAGCTGATGCCTGTGATAGTAATACTGTTTTGAAAGTGAAAAAAGATCGTGTCTGTGGTGAGTGGTTATCTTGTGAAACGGCGTCCGTTACAACTAGTACCAACGGTGCTACCGTCAGTCAATGTTTTGCCATCGATCGTTGCACCGAGTTAGACGAAGAAGGCAATTGTTCCTCACCCATTCCAGACCCAGCTTACGCTGAATTATCGGCTGATAGTGATTTACACTTTACCAGTGCTAATGGTGATGTGAACCAATTATCCGGTATGCGTAATTTAGCCGGTTACAGTAAAGTGGGTGTTACTTGGGACGATGTGCTGTATTGTTCCGGTGGCCCCAATGATGGTTTACGTTGTCAGGCAGATCAAGATTGTATTGCTGTGCGTTGTGAAGGGATGGTACCTGACGTATCGTCTGGCACTTTATCCGGTACATGTAGTAATAAACCAAAAATTACTTGTTCAGCTGACAGTGATTGTTATGAAGAAGGTGATGTTGGCACTTGTTCTGTACCATATAGTACCGATGGTTATTACCCCTATGGTTGGATGACGGAGGTAGGTAGCTCTGGTGCCCAAGCCGGTAATGATTTAATTGAGTTAAACGATTTTGAAAACCTGTATTGTGCCGGCAATTTAGGCGACCCCACTGTGCCGTGTGTTTTGAATGCCACCTCAGAAACTGACCCAGGCCATTGTTACACCAACACTCTTAAACAAAAAGTTGATGGTGATACAACCGGTGAAACAACTGTGGGTGATGTGGTTTATATTGATGATGGTGGTACCCAAAACACTGATTTAGCCTTCTGCCCAAATAGCCCTAAATTTGGTGATTTCTGGCCATATGGTGATGGCGGTGGCAACTCTTTTACTCAAGATGGTTGGCAACCGGTCGGTGATTCTGATGTGTTCATTACCCAATACCAAAATTATCAAGATTGTCCGGCACCATGTAACGATATCGATTTGAATAATGTCTTACAGATTGGTTCCACTGCTGCCGAAGGTAGTGATACCTTCTCTAGTGGTGGTGTGACCTATGATTTACAAGATAATATCTATAATGGTGGTACCTACAGTTTAAGTTTCGATGCTCGTTATGTAGATTCCAGTTTCAAAACCAAAGATTCCGGCGGTACTCCCTCAACCGTCAGAATTTGTTTAAAACATAATAATATCGGTGATAGCGCTGGCAATGAACTGGATCGCAAAGATTGTTTCGTCAATGGTCTAGGTATGGTTGATATTGTTTTTGCTATTGATACATCATATTCAATGGGAGATGAAATAACTGCTGTTAAAGAAGCTGTGCCAGCTCTAGCAGAAGATTTATCCAATGCCGGTATTGATGCACGTTTTGCTTTAATAGACATGGATGATAATGATGATACCAGTAAAGAATCGGCAATTCAGGAAGGCAATCATATTGATCTGGATTTTACGAGTGACATAACTAAGTTTACCGAAGCAGTCTCTAATATGAATGATGAGAGTTCCTCGGTTGATCCATTCAATGCAATCTATGAAACTATCACAAATAGTTTCTATGGTTCAGAAACTTTAACCTATCGTAGTGAAGCTGACCGATTCTTGGTTGTGGTAACAGATGCTATTGATGAAATAGGAGACAATGGTGTTGATTCAGATTTAGCTTATAGTACTGCTATTGGTGCCAATTTTCCAGTCTTTGTAGCAACGGCCGAATCAAACATG
This sequence comes from Patescibacteria group bacterium, assembly GCA_041665365.1. NCBI lineage: Bacteria > Patescibacteria group bacterium. The sequence goes on along the minus strand of JBAYIY010000011.1, from coordinate 14,111 downwards.
AGTAACTATACTGCTTTAACGGAAGCCACCGGTGGAGCTACTTATTCATATGAAAAAAGCGATGGTAGTGGTGTTACTGAAACTGATTGGGCAACTAATACCACAATAATCAGTGATATTATGAGTAAGGTTCTAAATACCCTTGATGTTTTCCAATTTAATACTGAATTACAAACCTATACGCTTGGTCCAATCACTATCGAGCAAAAAACAGTTGATACCGGAGCCGGTGAACAAATTATCAATAGTGGTATTACCACCGATCTGGAATTTGTCGGTTCGGATGGAGCGCCGTATCAACTGGATAATGTGTCTCTATTACCGGTGTTAGAAGTTAGTAAAGAAATCGATCCAGTGGCGCGGTCTTGTCGGGCTTATCCAGAAACAGATAGCTTACAATGTAATTATTCTGAAACCAGCGGTACAGTGTATAAAGGGTGGAAAGGGTATTGTATTGAAACCGATCCATTAAATACGAATCGGTGTGTGACGTGGTGGCCAATTGATATCCTCGCCGGTGAAACCTCTATCGTCGAACGCCAAGCCTCCGGTTACTCCGGCCGGTCGGGGGTGTATCACTGTTTAATTTCGAAGGGGTTGGTGACACCTGGTTTTTGTGATGCAACTGATTTCTCATCAACAGATCCAATATCTTTTGGTGATGATGTTATTTGTAGTGATGATAGTACTTGCAGTGCATTGAGTGGATCATGTATCAATGAAGCAACGTATTATTTTAGTGATGTTGCTTCAGCTGATGCCACTGAACATGATGATTTAACCCAGAAATATAGTGAAACAACTACTACATTAGCCTCTGGTAGTTGTACTGTAAAAACTGATTCCGATAATATTTGTTGGCCCGATGAAGGTTATTGTCTCAATTACGATACTAATACAGTTGTAACTGGATACACCAATTCATATGATTGTGTTACTGGAGGGGACACTAATAATTGGGAAACTATTGGTGATCCAATGCATGATGGGGCAGTATTGGCAACTGGTGATTGTGTGGATATTTCTGGTGGACATTACTCAGAATATAGTGATCCACGAGAAAGTGAATTAACGGCTACCAGTTATTGTTTTTATGATCAAGATGGTGCCACCGGTGCCGAGTTGCGCACCACTAGAAGTTGTAGTGCAGATAGCGATTGTCAGGCTGAGCCAACCGCTACCGACCCAATATATTGTGCCAGCTTAGCTTGTATCGGTGGTATTGATAATGGTTCATGTGGTTATCATTCCAATGAGGGTAATAGTGAGTGCCAGCTTGATTTATCAGCCATGTCTGAAAAACCCTACACTACTACTCCGCTCAGTTGGCAAATGCCAGACCCTTATGAGGGTACTGGACAGATAAATTCTGGTGTAATTGTCCGCTTACCAGCCAATGAGATATTACGCAACATTAATGCCAGTGAAATTCAAGCCATAGATTTTTACCCTGGTTCAGCCGGTGAAGGTGGTGGCGCTGGTGATGAAAGTTGGTATTGGGGACAGCAACCAACAATTTTTGATGATAGTACTGGTACAACTACCAGTGTTGGACATGTCTGGTTAACTGATTTAAAGAATGGAGTTATTCAATTTAATTCTGATGGAACGAGAATAAGTGACAGTGACAATAACAATTGTTACATACATAGTGAGGGTGTTGTAGCCGGTGTGGGTTGCCGCATGTGGGGCTTATATGACAATAAAAATTTATCTTTAGAAAATTATGCTGCTTTACAAGATTCTTCCGACAGAGCTAACGGTTTAGATTTGGTTTATACCTGGGTGTGGGGTAATTTTGATGATAATGCCGCCACAGAAAGTGGTGACTGCGTGTCGAAGACGTCTGCGGATGGGGATACTAAGCGCAGTTTTGGTAATATGGTGTCAACTGGTACTATAAATGACTGGTTTGATAGCGGTTGTATTGATGAAGGTTTTAAAGCCCTGGCGGGTGGTAGTAATTATAATAATGTCTGGGCAAATATAAAAAGCAGTAGTCCAGATTTATGGGCTAAATTCTATAAGTCTGATGTCACGACTGAAGATACAGATAATAATATTACTACTGAAGATACTGATGTAGTGTCATTTACGAGTTCAGAAGTGAGTGGCGCTATTTGGCCAGTATATAATGGTGCTTATAGCTCAACCGGTGGTGGAAATATTTTGAGTTTGTATGTTGATTTCAACGACGAAGGTTACATTCAAGCGGTTTATGTTTTGGAATATTTCGCCGCTGTGGCTACGCAAGACTCTCCATTTTTAGGTCATGAGTATGGTGTAGAAACGACTTATAGCGACAGGATGAATCTTACTCTACAAACCAGAGAAAGTTGTGCTTTAATTACTGAGTCAGTCGGCTCAGATGGCAGTAACACTGCCTGGGCGGTTCGATCCGGTCAAGTTGGTTACGATATTAACCATGATGGAACTAATCCTTATGGTCATGATGAAACAGCTATACCATTTGGTTCAATAACGCCGCAAAATTCGAACCCAACGCAATGGGATTTTTTCTCAACTGAATCTGACTATCAATGGGAAACATTTGGTGCTCAACCAGCCGTAGCCATGGAGACTGAATCTAGTAGTGGGCACCCGTTAGCTTGTTTGGGTGATTGTTCTATTACTTCTTGTATCGGTGATCCGCAAACGATAGGTAGTGAAAATTGTGATGCATCCAGTTGTGACAATGGTGTATGTATGGGAGTAGGTGATGCCACTATTAGTAAAGATGGCCAAAATAGTACCTCATATGAGAACCTAGATGAACAGTTACTAGGTACAGTCAGTTCAGCACGTGATCGGTTAAAACATGTCTTTGCTAATATAGATTCATTCTACAAATTAACTTTCACTAATGACACTAGTAGTGTTTATGTAGAAAGCTCAGCCAGTAATTCAACTCAACCGTATTGGGATGATGCTACGGTTGGTAATATCTTTACGACTATGTCAGCCTGTAACGGTGATGGTTCAGCTCGGCCAGATGCGTTGAGTGAAGATGCTGAATATTGTGGTGTTTACCCAACTGTCACTGGTATCACTCTGAATGATAAACTTGGTTTAACTACTTCTGGTGGCTACCTTAGTGTGAATAATGGTCAAACGGTAAAACTACAGTTTACGTCTACGGTAGATTCGGAACAGAAACCACTTAAAATGATCTTCATCGATTGGGGTGATGGTTCTGTACCCACCTTGGAAAACTGGAACGCTGAACCCACTACGCATATTTATACTCATGCTTATGTCTGTAGCCCAGATAACGGTAATCGCTTTAAAGATAATGATCATTGTGAGTTCACACCAAAGATTTCTCTGGTCGATGGTTGGAATTGGTGTTCTGGTACTACGGTTGGCGAGTGTAGTAATCCAGCGTATACTACCAAGGAAGCCTGTAAGGATGCGAAAGAAACTGACGAGGATCCAACAGCCAGTTGGTCAACCACTCTTACCGAGACAGAAAATCGCTATGAAGATTCCAGTACTAATGTCATTAGCAGTTGTAAATCTTATGACGAACCTAACCTAACCATCAAAGTCGATGCCACTAATTAAAAGATTCTTACACTCCATCATCCGTTCCAAATGGTTGCCGGTGGTTACCGTGGTGTTTTTGATGGTACCGTTGGTTCCAGTGCAGGCGGCAACATGGACCGAATGGGCGGCATGGGGAATAGGAGGAATGACCTGGGCGGGAACTCCGATAATTGATTTACTGTCAGGCATATTATATCTCATATTCATAAGTGTTATGGGTGCCATAGCCAATGTGTTGATACAATTATTGATATATGTAGCTCAGTTTGATAATTTCACCGATTTACCTGTCATTACTGAAGCTTGGACAGTGGTACGAGATTTATCCAATATGTTCTTTATTGTTATCTTAATGGTGATTGCTTTTGGTACACTGTTTCATCTTGAAGCCTATTCCTGGAAAAAATTATTACCCAAAATGATCTTAGCAGCCATTTTGGTAAACTTTTCTCGTGCCATCTGTGGAGTAATGGTGGATGCTTCTCAAATTGTGATGCTCACCTTTGTGGCGGCAATTAAAGACGCTGCCACGGTTGGTTTTGTGGAAGCCTTTCAATTAAATCAAATGTTAGATTTTGGAAATACAACAGATCCAGCAACAAACGTAGGTTCTACCTCACCACAGCGATTAGCAGCTATAATAATGGCTGGAATTATGATGTCTACAGTGGTGTCAGTGGTGTTTCTATATGTGGTAGTGTTAATTGGCCGCTTAGTGATGATTTGGTTCTTAACAGTGTTATCGCCTTTGGCCTTCGTGATGAATGTTCTACCACAAACTGAAAAGTATGCCAGCCAATGGTGGGAAATGTTTCCTAGGTATGTGGTACTTGGGCCGATGGTTATGTTTTTCTTATGGCTCTCAATGTTTATTGCGGCCAAGTCGGTTGGAGATGGAGGTTTAGGTACAGTGGCATCACCCGAAGAAGCTCAAAAAGTGTTAGCTTCTAAGAAAGATCTTCTAAAAGATGTAAACGCCGGTGCCGGTGCTCTAGATACAACTTTGATTGCTGGGTTTATTATTTCCACCATGATGATGATGGCCGGGATGAAGCTGGCGCAGGATAACTCATCGGAGTTGGGGGAGTATACGGGCAAGGCTAAAGCACTTGATAGTTGGGTAAGAGGAGGTGCGTTAGTGGTTGGTGGCTTTGCCGCTGGTTATGCGGCCGATAATTTTTTTCAAAGAACCGGGCTTGATTTAAACGCCAATCGAGTATGGGAGCGCTGGAAACATGGTATGGCTAAAAACAAAAATGATCGTGTTTTAGAAGGTGAATCGTTAGCCGGAAAGCGCTATCGAGATGGTTATTTACTAGCTGGAGCTCTCGGAGCCGGTGATCAAGTAGCTGAATTGGGTCTAAACCGTGAACAATTGCGTGGCGGTATTGTGGGTAATATTCCACTATTGAACAATTGGAAAGCAGCTAGAGAATATAGCGGAATAGGTGCAACGTTAATAAGCGGTAAACAAGGTTTATTTAAAAAAGCACTTGAAGATGAACAAAAGACTAGTGAGAATCAAACAATATCAGAAACGGAGTTGGATGATGAGAAAAAGAAAGTTCTGAAAAATGGCGGCAATGATTTAATGACTGTTGAAGAGTATCAAAAAAAATTAGCTGAGTTACAAAAAAATTATGGAGGATTATTAGGTATTAAAGAAGGTGATGATTTAGATCTTTCTGAACCAGGGCAGCGCGCCGCGTTAGAAAAATATCGGGCTGATTTACAAGCAGAATCCATTAGAAAAACAGCAACTCCAGACGAGCGTTTTGATGCATCGGTTAGATTGCAAAAACTAGACGCACATTTAGCCGCAGGTGGAACAGTAACAGCTAGAGACGTTGCTGCGTTCGCTAAAAATGGGAAAGGCAGCGATGTTTATGGAGAAATTGCCGATTCTAGAATAAAAGCAAAAGCAGACTTAGATGGGTGGAGTAATACTCGTGATCAACGAACAAGAGATGCTACTTTACACACTCAAGCGGATATTGATGCTATTATTGACAGTAATGATGAGGTAAAAAAGAGGGCTGCTGTGGTAGATGAGAAAAAAGTATTAGCTAATAATGCGCGCAAAGTTCGGCAAAAACTTGGTCCACAAATGGGCAGTGGTGCAGAACAAAAAGCGCGCGCTATGATTCAAGAGGCCAAAAAGAATATTACAACCATAGATACAACTGAATTGTGTGATATGTTAGAAGATGCTTTGCATAAAGGACGGGGTTATGGTCCTGAGGCTTTGGCTATTGTAGAAAAATTGTATGAAACAGCCAATATTAACGATGCTTTTACTGCCTTGGGTGCTGATCTAAAAGAAGAATTAAAAAAACTGGATAAAGAGGATTTTGCGCCAGGAGAAACTGTCGATACTGCAAATGGCTATAGTTATGCCGGCACTAAAGCGTTAGCCCAATTATTGGAAAAAAAGACAAGTATGAACGATCAAATAATTACGGCGACGTTACATAGAGGTGGACAAATTGCTTCAAATAACGGTCATCACATGATGGGGCAAATGACGGAAACAAAAAATGGCGAATTTGGTTTCCGCAGTAGAAAAATGTATGAGTACATTGCTACGATTGAAAGTAATAAAATGGATCCTCATAAATCTACCACTGGTACAACTCGGTTAGATTGGGGAGATGGAGAAAAGTTTTACGAAAGTCAACGCTTCATTTTAGAAAACTATGGTAGAGTTAAATTATCTAACTCACGGAAAACTGATGGTACCTTGGTATTAAATGCCGATAAAATACGCCATCTGCGTTATGACAGTCGGCGTTATCACGTGATACGTAATGCTCTCATCAAACAATTAGGTCATGCTGCTGTTGAAGGTAAAGGTGGTGGACCGTTAGGAGCATTAAATGAAAATTTGCGTCAAAATGGCTTAAATGTACCACATGAGTATGATAGAGTTGATTATAAGAATACCAAGGCAGATGAAAGTAATCCAGCCAATAGATTATGGTAATAGAATAATATATGAAAGATCTTGATAATCCAGCGCGTCAATCAGAATTAAGTAATCTAGCCGATCCGGCTGTATTGGCTAAGCATTTGGCGTATTTACAAGGCAATGTGTCTGAAGAGCGTGCTAGTGAAGCTTTAGTGTCTATACAGTATTGTAATAAATGGTTAAAAGAGCATTTAGAGTTTGCTCTGCAATTTCCTGAACAATATAAAAAGCTAGTTAGCTTACTGACTGATAATCAGTGGATTGCGTTGCGTATGTTGTCACCAGCTGAACAGGCTGTGGAGTTGTTTCAAAAACATTTATTAGCTTTATTTTCGTTACCACAGCGCTATGAATTCGCTTATGAAAATGATCGCTTACCGGAACGTATTTTAACTGAAGATATACGTAATCTCATTTTTACTCTGGGAATTTATTCCGATCGTGATGCTTTTAAAGTTAAACTAATAACAGCTCTTACGCAAAATCAAGAAATAATAACTTCGGCATCTTTTTTTGAGGATATTAAGCAGATACCAGCCACAACCGCCAACTGGCTCAAAGCCTATGTAAAATTTATGGGTCGGGAAGTTTCTGTGTTTCAAGAAACAAAGTTTTTGCGCCAAAGTGAAAATGGCGCTAAACTATCAAGTGATGAGCGTCATCGGTTAGAATTAATCTTTAAATTGATTAGACGCCTATCCTTATCTTCCTATGATCCGTATGGTAATGAAGACGAAATATTTTATGAAGACGACAATGGCGAAATGGGAGTATTTATCTACGGTGAAAAACATCCTTACGATCCAGTTATGGTAAAAGACATCAAAGCCTTATATCCCGATTTAGAAACCGAGCAAGGCGTACCCGCCCGGCCGCCAGTTTATAATGTTGAGGCAGCCAAAGCTGGCCCGGATATTGCCGCCACCGCCGGACCGGATTACTTTACTGATAAAGATCAGGCTGAAATAAACAAATTGGGTCAAACCGGAGGAAAAAAATCTACGGAGGTAGATTATCACCAGATGGCTCAAGAGATACGTGAAAAGGTGGCCGTGGTGTTTAAGTCACCAGAGGATGAGAAAAAGTTTATGGATGTAGTGGTGTCTGTGTTGCGTGGTTTACGGGATACGATGGAGTTAAAAACCTATTTGCAAGATTTAGCCATTCCCACGGCTGAGTGTGAGGCTGTTATTGCGGCCGTGAAGCAAGCTTTACCAAGTAAAACAGCGTCAGCCGTTAATCAACCAGCCAAACGGTTAGCCACTAAACCTAATGTCAACCAATTAACCAAGGTGGCTACTCCAGTTGTCTCACCCAATCCACAGTTTGTGGCCTCAGTGGAACCAGTGGCAGAGCGCCCGGTGGTGCTACCAAAGTTGCGGCGCACACGTGCCCAAAAAAGACCCATGGTTGATGATGTGCGCTTACAACCCACTATGATGATGGGCCCAATTGATGAACTACGCGCCTTCGATACGTTAGAATTCAGACGGTTAGCGCCAGACCCAGTGTTAGCAGCGCGGCGGATTCATGACAAAATAGAATTATTAGCCGAAGAATCTATTACCAAACAAGCCGAGGGGATAGACGCTTTCAAACAATCTCCCATCAATAAATTGTATCTCGAATTGGGTAACGAATCGATTACTTCCGGGCAAGCCGTAACGGCGGTGATTGCCGCTCGTACCGCCAAGGGAATACCAACCTTATCTGAAGTTGAATTTGATGCCATTTCTGATTTAAACAGACAATTGCGTTTCTAACATGCAATATGTTGTGCCACAATTTATCGAAGTTGAATCCAAAGTAATTGGTCCAATTTCAGTACGGCAGTTTATTATTTTGTTATTTGCTAGTGGGATAATATTTATTTGGTATTCGTTATTTAGTTCGATAATATTTGTCGTACTTAGTTTAGTGACAGCGGCTATTGCCATTGTATTTGCTTTTGCCAAAGTGAATAGTCAACCGTTCCATGCTTTTGCTTTAAGTTTAATACAAACACTGCAGCGCCCAAAATTATCGGTCTGGCAACACCAAGGTAAACAACAGATCGTGGTGAAAATGTCTCAGGCAGACAAAAAAGATAAAGGTCAGGGTAAATTCACACCTAAGCCAAATGTTAGTGCGGAACATATTGCTGAGTTGTCGTTAATTGTTGATACACATGGTAAATATTCACCGGAAGACATTGAACGTTTACGTAAAGAGCAATCATCATGAGCGCACCAAATACTAAACCAACCCAACCATCTACCCAGCAACGGGTTTATATTTCCCAAATTAAACAAGATGCGGTGGTGTTAAGAGATGGCACCTTGCGGGCAGTTTTGGAAGTCTCGTCGGTGAACTTTGCCTTGAAGAGTGAAGACGAACAGCAAGCCATTATTCAAGGTTATGTCGGTTTTTTAAATACCTTAGATTTTGAACTTGAGATCGTGATTCAATCGCGCAAGTTGGATATCCGGAAATATTTAGCCTCATTAGATGAACTAGCTAAACAACAAACCAATGAGTTACTGCGCATGCAGACAATTGAGTATCGACAATATGTTGATGAGTTAGTAACTCTATCTGAGATAATGCAAAAGAAATTTCTCGTAGTGGTACCGTATTCGCCGTTTAGTAAGAAACGTAAAAATTGGTTTTCGCGCGCCCAAGAAGTGTTGTTTCCTACTCGGGTGGTGCGGTTAGCTGATGCTAAGTTTGCTAAATATCTTAAAGAACTGGATCGGCGGGTGAGTATCGCCGCCAGTGGGTTATCTTCCATTGGTTTGCAAATTACCCAATTAGATACACAACACTTAATTGAGTTGTATTATCAGTTGTATAATCCTACCCGTGGAACGGATCGACGCATGCCGCCATTAGATAAATTACGTGTCTCATAATTATGATTGATCTCAAACAAGCGGCCGCCGCCAGTCAAACTAAACCAACCACTTCCGCTCTCAAGCCAAAAACTAGAGAAGAGTTAGCTATCGAACGCCAACAGCGCCAAGAAGAAACCATGGCCACGCGTGAGGTGTTGGAAGTAGCCAAAGCTTATGAGCAAGGGGTGCGGTCAATTTTAGATTTAATTTCTCCAGCGGCATTAGCAGTTAAGCCTCGTTATATAGATTTAGGGAATCGCTTTGTCTCAACCATGTTTGTGGTGACTTATCCGCGTTATATTGGTGTGGGTTGGTTTGCGCCGATTGTGACCATGAATGTGCCATTGGATATCTCGATGTATTTTTACCCAGTAAAAGCACCGGTGATATTAAAACAACTAAAGAAAAAAGTTGGTACCCTGGAAGCGGAGTTGATTTCTGATGCCGAAAAAGGCGCCCCGCGTGACCCGATGAAAGAAACGGCGCTAAAAGATATTGAACAACTGCGCGATAGTTTAACCCAAGGCACTGAGAAATTTTTCCAATTTGCCCTGTATGTTAGTGTCTATGCCGATACTGAAAAAGAGCTAGAAGATTTAATGGAAAAACTCGACGCTGAGTTTGGCTCAAAATTAGTGGTGGCCAAACGGGTGTTTTACCAAGCCGAACAGGGTTTTAATTCTACCATGCCATTAGGCAATGATGAATTACAGATTTATTTCAACATGAACTCATCACCCTGTGCCTCATCTTTCCCGTTTATTTCGGCTGATTTGAGTAGTGATAATGGTATTTTATACGGGATTAACCGACATAATAATAGTTTAATTTTGTTTGATCGCTTTCAATTACAAAATGCCAATGCGGTAGTGTTTGCTACCTCCGGCGCTGGTAAAAGTTACACGGTTAAACTGGAAGTGCTACGCAGTTTAATGATGGGCATTGATGTGATTATTATTGACCCTGAAAATGAGTATAAATTTTTGTCTGATGCCGTGGGTGGTACTTTCATGAACATCTCCTTAAATTCTGAGGCAAAAATTAACCCCTTCGATTTACCGCGGGCTGTTGGTGGAGCCGATCGCCCCGCCGATATTATCCGGTCAGCGGTTATTACCATTAAGGGGTTATTACGTATCATGTTAGGTCGCATCACACCGGAAGAAGATTCTATTTTGGATCGCGCCTTAATTGAAACGTATGCTAAAAAGGATATTACGGCCGATGCTGATTTATCCAAAATTGAACCGCCAGTGTTAAAAGATTTTCAAAGTATTTTAGAAGGCTTTGAAGGCAGCCATGATTTAGTATTGCGGTTAAAGAAATACACGGAAGGGACATTTGCCGGATTGTTTGAAAGCCCAACTAACATTGATGTTAATAATCAACTGGTAGTATTTTCGGTGCGTGATTTAGAAGATGAGTTACGCCCAATTGGTGTTTATACCATTGTGAACTACATCTGGAATATTGTGCGCTCTAAATTAAAGAAAAGAATTTTGGTAATTGATGAAGCTTGGTGGTTAATGCAGAATGAAGATTCAGCCAAGTTTATTTTTGCCTTAGTCAAACGCTGTCGTAAATATTATTTAGGTGTCACTACTATTACCCAAGACGTTAACGATTTTTTGCTATCACCGTATGGTCGCGCTATCGTCACGAACTCATCCATGCAGATATTATTAAAACAATCACCCGCGTCGATTGATAATGTGCAAAAAACTTTCTTGTTAACGGATGGTGAGAAATATCTATTACTAGAAGGTAATGTGGGGGAGGGGATCTTTTTTGCCGGGCCACGCCATGTAGCTATAAAAGTGGTAGCATCGTATACTGAAGATCAAGTGATTACCTCTGACCCTAAACAATTATTAGAGATTGAGTCGTCTAAGCAAGAATTTGCTGATCAAATGGAACAACCGCAAGCATAATTAATTATATATATGTCAAAACGCAATCTCATTATTATTCTAGCCATAATCATCATCGTCATTATTGGTGTGATCCTGGCCATTATGTTGTGGCCAAAAACACCCACTCAGACACAGACTACTACTAATACCACTACAGAAACTGTCACTGAAACTACAGTGACGAACAGCTCGGATAATACCAACACAACAACAGTTCCAACCACTATTGTCCGGGATGATCGTCAGGCTCTTGCCAGTGCGGCGACCAGTTTCACTGAACGCTATGGTTCATATTCGACCGATACCGGTTTCGAAAATATTGAACGCTCACGGTATTTAATGACACCAGATATGGAAAAGCAGGCCGATCAATTATTAAAAGTTGGTCGAACTTCAGATACATTTAATAGTGTTACCAGCCAAGTTACTAGTATAAAATATACTGATTATAGTGCCGGCGCTACCGGGGCGACATTAGAATTATCAGTGCGTCAAACCAATCAGGTTGGGCAGGGGAGTATTGATTATAGTAATAAAACTGCGCGGGTGACTTTGAAGAAAACCGACAAAGAGTGGTTAATTGATTCATTTCGTTGGTTATAATCTATGGCAAATTTGCTGCAAAGATTTCAAGATTGGGTGGATAGTTTAAGTGATTTACAGAAACAAATTATGCTAGCCACCGGTTTAATAGTTGGTGCTTTGATCATGGGGTTTTTGATTTACTGGGTATTTTTCCGCAGTTTAATCACTACTACTCCAGTCGAAAATGCCAATAATGAAAATATTAACGGCAATGCTAATTTGCCCGGCATTAATTTTAATGATAATCGGAATAATGTTAGTAATGGCAACACTAATGGTTCTTTACCAACGGTTGATACTGTCGCCAAAGGTGGCAATACTCTTTCCCAAGTCATTTATGATGGTGATGCTAAGGATGTAACCTTAAGCGGTGATGGGCAAGAGGTACAGTATTACGATCCAGTAACAGGTAAGTTTTATAAGATTGATAAAAATGGTCAGATAGTTTTATTAGACGACAAAGTATTTAAAGGTGTTACGGACGTTACTTGGTCAAATGAAGCCGATAAAGCCGTGATGACATTAGAAGATGGTTATAAGGTACTGTACGATTTTACCCAAAACAAACAATATACTTTAAATAAAGACATGACCGAATTTGATTTTTCACCCAAAGATGATCAAATCGGTTTTAAATATATGGGAGAAAATTCCACTGAACGGTGGGTGGGAGTAGCTAATGTGGATGGCACCGGGGCGCGAGGGATTGAGCCATTGGGTAACAACGGTGATTTATTGAAAGTGCAATGGTCACCATCGGGTCAGGCCATTGGTGTGCTAAATGATTACGTTGATGCGGAACATAAAAAAATAGTGCCGATTGGTTTTAATAATGAAAATTTTAAACAGTTTATTGTAAAAGGCCGCGGCTTTGATTATAAGTGGACACCCAGTGGCAAAAGTATGATTTACAGTACTTATAGTAGTGATAGCAACTATAGCGCGACATTAAATATTGTTGATGCCTACGGTGACACAATTGGTAATAATAATAAACCGTTAGAATTAGCTACTTCAGTAGATAAATGTTCCTTTAGTAAAACTGGTAATGATCTGTATTGTGCCGTACCGGTTAATCCGCCCACGGGTAGTGGCATTGCGCCAGATAAACTTAATAGTGTGGCGCATGATATCTATCACGTTAATTTAGTGACCGGTCAAAAAGAAAAAATCGCCACCCCCGCCGACGCCGTCTCTGGTACCAATTTAGGTGGGCCCAGTAATATTATGGTCAGTGATGATGGTAGTTTACTCTATTATCGTGAAGCCACCTCCGGTAAACTTCGGCGCATTCTATTAAAATAAATATGGTACGTTTACCTTACTTTATCACTGCCGCCGCCGTTATCAGCCTGGTTTTTTTAGCTATTGCGTATTTAGCCTGGAACTCAAGTCGAGTATCACTGCTATCTAATCAAACTAGTACGGCAATAAATTCAACTCAAACGACACTGTCTAAATATGATGATCCATTAATCACTCTTGTACCCAAAGGTGACCGGAGTAGTAACCAAAAAACCAGTGTGTTTGTGTCTAGCTCTGACCCGGTGTTAGGTAGTAGAGATGCTAAAGTGTATGTGATTCTCTACGGTAGTTTATTAGATGACACCATCCATGGTTATCTGCAAAACATTAAAGAGTTGCAAGAATCTTATGGTGGAGATGTCGCCATAGTTTGGAAAGATAATGCCATCAGCGAGGCCGATAAAACCGCCGCCATGGTTGGCCACTGTGCGAATAATTATGGTATGTTTTGGAAATATGCCGCCGCTGTCACAGCCGAGTCTGATCCTAAACAAGTGGCGCAAGAGCAAGGTGTGAACGAGGTTGAACTACAAGATTGTTTAGATACCAGCGGTGTTAGTGGACAGGTACAACAAAGCACCGGTTTAGCTTCACCTTTAGGGGCAACCAATAGCCACACTTTATTTGTAAATGATGTTATTTATACTGAACCCATCAGTTTAGAAAACTTGAAGAAAAACATCGATGAAACCCTGGCTACTTTTTAGTTTAGTTTTAGTCATGGCAGTTGGTTTTTTACCACATACAGTTGTGGCTGATGCTGGCATAGTTCCTCCGCCTGATGAATATGTTCCGGGACCGGTAGAATCTTATAATTTTGAACAACCCTTTGGTGGGGTGGCCTCAGTGAAGAATATCGGCGAATATATCCAACTAGTCTATCAATTTGCTTTGGGTATTGTTGGTATCATTGCGGTTACT
>JBAYIY010000010.1 GCA_041665365.1 Patescibacteria group bacterium | reverse complement strand
GATATTTGCTTTTTCTAGCAAGGGTATCCATGATTTCTCCCCATTCCTTCTGGAATTTGCTAAACGTATACTGGCTACATTTCTTAATTCCCGCTCGGTGAATATTTTTGTGATGTTATTACTTATTTTGTATTGTTTGAGTCTTTTTTCGATAGCCGTGGGAATTATTTCTTTACGCAATACTTCATCAATTTTTAAATTAGAACTTTTTATTTTTGCTAAGGCCATTTCATAAAAATCCCAATCAATGAGATTTGGCAATTCGTCATATTCGGGTAATTCACATAATGGAGCAGTTGTTCCACATTTTTTCCGTGATCCATAATGTCTAATTACCATTTTTTTTCCGCCAATTTCAAAAAACTGAAGCTTCCTCTTAAAATCAATGTCGTTTACCAAAATTGCCAAATCTCCATTGGTCTTTATAGCTTCTTTAATACTTTTTAATTGGGATTCATTTATTTTTTCTCCGACTGTGAAATGGCCTGCGAAAATAATTGTCATAATATTTTTGGCGACTGTAATGTCATATAACTAGTTATTATGCGATAAATATGCTTAACAATAACTATATTTCGTATATTATACGAATTACTATTTAACTTAATAAAGTACGATTTCGGGAATATTATACCAATTTAAGGATCAAATGTATATGCAGGAACAACTGGCAAAAACAGAGCGCGGGCTAAGAATTAGAAACTATAGCTCAAAAACCATAAAAGCTATTTAACCCACATGTTTCAGCAGCTTCAAACGTGGAGTTAGTGTGATTGACACTCAGATAAGTATAATGTAATCATAGCAACAAGCTTAATTATCTCTTTTACTTTTATGCCAGAACCAGGCAGCAAACGTAGAATATTAGAAATTGGACCCGGCAGAAGGCCGATGCATCATCGTTCTCAAGAAGGCCTACAGATTGATCCTGATCAGGAAGAATACACGGCACTTGATCAACCGATAAACAAATTTGAGGCAGCGGTATGGGCAGCGGCCAAAGAAAAATACGGTGCTAGTATTAAACTAGTTCATGGGGATCGTGCAAATTTAATTGGAGTGGATAATGAATCGATACACGAGTTAGTAGCGCTTGGTTCTCATGGGGAGGACGATCCTAACATGGTAAAAGAATTCGATAGAGTGCTACAACCAGGCGGTTTATTACGTTTAGGGGTAGGTAAAAATTTTGAACAGCAACTATTGTTAACATTGGGTCAACAATTACGTACGCGTGGTTACGATGTTCTACAAACAGAGCGTTTGGAATATAATTATTTTCCGTCAGTGGATGCTCCACATAACCCTTACGTAGTTATTACATTCAAGAAACCTTCTTGATAGATAGGGATCATTCAGCGTCTTCACGTCCCCTCAGCGCCTCAGCGATCCTTGTTTTTTAGCTTGGTCAAGGTCAATTTGTGCACAGGATTGAACGTGTGAGTTAGTTACGCGGATCGTTGAAAAGCTGAATTATTTTATTGACATGCACTTAGGTAAAATGTAGTGTGTATTTACATGTCATCAATCGAAAGATTACATAGAAATAAAGTACAACAACCACCAGAAGTTCCAGTTGTTACTACTGTTGAAACCGGCCATCAACATGACACACCAGTTGATAATCATGTTGATAAAACTGCTGAGCGTACTGAGACAAAAATATCTGGTCGGTTTTTACGTAGAATGATGTTAGCCGTTGGCTTATTAAGTGAGGCCGTGGCTTTAGAGGAGATCACTTCACCAGATAATATGGAAGTAGCTGCTGCACAGGCACATCATCGTACCGTGATAGCCTTAGATTTATTACGAGATAATATTTCTACCACAGTAAAAGATGGTCAGATTGAAGAAGTAGATAAAACCAAAAGATTATTGGAAGGTAGAGAACCTGAACCAGGGGTTGAGCCACAGGCAAGACCACTTAATGAAGTATTGAAAGAAAGAAATATACCTCAAATTGGAAGAGAACTAGCATATCAAGACCCTATGCTAAGAGAGTTATTTACATTCTCTCCACGGTCAGCTGGGTTAGATAAAAAATATATTAAAAGTTTTTTGGATGAACCTGCAATGCATTTTCTTTATTATAATAATTATAATGATATGATTACTTTATTAGAAGAAGCGGAAATTTCCGCGGATGATTATGCTTTTTATCTTGAATTACCTAACAGACATATTACTTATGTTTTTTTAATTGATGGTAAATTCTATCCAAAAGGTTTAGGACAAAAAATGTCTTATACTATTCACTCTCTAGGTGTCAATGATAATAGTCAAAGTATATCTAATGGAATCAATGTTTCACATAGTTTTTCTGATACCACCAATGGCGATACAAGTTCAATAACCAGAGCGGTGGGTACAGCTATGGTTTGTGAAATTAATAATAATGTGACTGACAAAAAATGATCAACAGTTTTAGCGTTTCAATCTTTTAATTTCATCTCTTAATTTAGCGGCGTCCTCAAACTGTAAATTACTCGAGGCTAATTCCATGTGTTGTTCCAGATCAGCGATGTGCCAAGCCAGTTCGGCTTTGGACATTTTATCGGTTGGTAGTGTGTCAGTCATTTTATCCTTAGCGCCGGCTAAACGATCATCGCGGATGTGTTTTACAATACTCTGTGGAATGATGTGATGCTTAGTGTTATAGTCCGATTGTATTTGGCGGCGGCGGTTGGTTTCGTCAATGGCTTGTTTCATCGAGTCAGTCATGCGGTCAGCGTACATAATCACGCGGCCGGCTTCATGGCGGGCGGCGCGACCGATGGTTTGAATCAAGGCGGTAGCACTACGTAGGAAGCCTTCTTTGTCGGCATCTAAAATAGCCACTAAAGACACTTCGGGTAAATCTAAACCTTCGCGTAATAAATTAATACCCACCAGCACATCGAACACACCTAATCTTAAATCGCGCAGGATTTCTAAACGTTCTAAAGTATCCACATCTGAATGCAGATACTGCACCGCAATATCACGTTCTTGTAAAAACTCAGTTAGCTCTTCGGCTAAGCGTTTGGTTAAAGTTGTTACCAAAACACGCTGGCCAGATTTTATACGCTGCTCAATCTGGCTAATTAAGTGTGTCACTTGATCGGTGGTGCTATGTAATTCAATCACTGGGTCCAATAACCCCGTGGGGCGAATAATCTGTTCGGCTACAACTTGTGAATGATCTAATTCATATTGTTTCGGTGTAGCAGATACAAATAAAGTTTGTTTCATGTGTTGTTCAAATTCGGCAAATTGTAAGGGGCGATTATCTAACGCCGCCTGTAAACGAAAACCATAATCGACCAGGGTTTGTTTACGGGAGCGATCACCTTTGTACATACCACCAATTTGGGGGATAGTCATGTGTGATTCATCGATCATTAGTAAAAAATCATCCGGAAAGTAATCTAACAAAGTATAAGGAGCTTCACCAATGGCACGACGATCGAAATAGCGCGAGTAGTTTTCAATACCATTAACATAACCGGTTTGCTGAATCATTTCAATGTCATGATGAGTACGTTGTTGTAAACGGTGCGCCTCTAATTCTTTATCGAGTTTTTTTAATTGAGCGACTTCTTGAACCATATCGTGCTCGATCTGTTTTAAAATTTTTTGGCGGTTATCGACCGGAGCCACATAGTGCGTGGCCGGATAAATATCGACTGTGGTTAATGTGCCGGTAACATTTTTATTTAAGACATCAAATTCTTCGATGCTTTCAATATCATCGCCAAAGTAGTGTAAGCGCAGACCGGTAGTATCAGACATGGCCGGAAAGATTTCTACCACCTCACCTTTTACTTGAAAGGTGCCGCGTTTGAACACCAAATCATTGCGCTGATATTGCATGTCAACTAATTTGGTAAATAACTGCCGGCGCGGGTAAGTTTGCTTAGTTTTTAATGTGATACTAAAAGATTTATAAGTCACTGGCGAACCTAAACTATAGATACAAGACACTGACGCAACTACAATAACATCACGACGCGATAATAGAGCTTGCGTTGACGCATGACGCAACCGGTTAATTTCTTCATTGAGAGCGGTAGTCTTTTCAATGTAGGTATCCGTGCGTGGGATATAGCTTTCAGGTTGGTAGTAATCATAAAACGACACAAAATAATGTACCGCGTTGTTTGGGAAAAACTCACGAAACTCAGAAGCTAATTGGGCGGCTAAGGTTTTATTATGCGATAATACTAAAGTTGGTCGATCCAACTGTTGAATCACATTCGCCATGGTAAAAGTTTTACCCGAACCAGTTACACCTAACAGTGTTTGACCAGAGTGCCCTGCTGCAAAACTATCCACTAAAGCTTTAATGGCCGCTGGTTGATCACCGGTCGGCTGAAAACTACTTTGTAGCTGAAAGGCCATGTGGTTTGGCTAGTACGGTCATAAGGTATTGCATACTAATCGATTCTGGATGCAACACATAAGTCGCTCCGGCTTTATAAAACCGATCGATATCTATCAAGTGCGTAGCCAGTACTACCACCTCACATTTAATTTTAAAATGGCTGACATATTGTAATAAACTCATAGTCGAATCCATATAGGGCACGATCGAGATAATCATTTTAGCCGAATTTAAGTTGGCTAATTCCAAAATGTCTTCATCGCGCATATCACCATAAATATAATGCACGCGATGTTGATGAATTAAAGCAGCATTATCTGGGTTGTAATCAACAATCACTACCCGTTCACCGGCACTGGCAAGTTGTTTTACCAATGGGTCAACTGAACTGTGGTAACCAAATATAACCACATGTTGTTTACTTTCAACCGGAGTGTTGTCAGCCACATCAATGGTTGGAGTTGGTAATGGTAACAAACGTAATAAGGGTCGCATCCAACGGTAAATTTTATCGTTATGAGTAATCATGTAGGCCGATAAAACCATGGTGATTAAACCAATTACCGCAATCATCGAAACAATTTCTTGGGAAATTAAATTTTTCGATAGGCCGAGATTTGCCAAGATAAAAGAAAATTCACTAATTTGTGCCATGGTTAATCCGGCAAAAAAGGCGGTGCGTTCTTGGTGTTTGATCAAACGCAAAATAATGAACACAATTATTGGGTTACCAATTAAAACGAACAGAGATAATATCACGGCACTTAAATAGAGGTGGGGGCTGAGGGTTAGGGTTAACTGGCTACCTAAAAAGGTAAAAAACATGACAATGAAAAAATCTCGTAACGAGCGGATGCGCGCCGCAATCTCGTAGTTATAATCTAATGAGCCAATGGCTAGACCAGCAAAGAATACACTAATGGCCATTGGGTAGTGCCATAAAACCGCAATCGCCGCAAATAAAATACACCAACCAATGCCCCACAAAAATAATAATTCTTGCGAGCGACCAATAAACAAAAATATTTTACGAAATACAAATTTAGCCAGGACATAGGCTAAACTAGCAATCACCAAAGTTTTTCCGGCTACGGTAATAAGATCAAGCCAGGGAATACCACCTTTTACATTGTTACCAAAACTTTCTACTAATAACAAAGCTAAAATTGCGGCGAAATCTTGTAAGAGCAAAACAGACACCACAATCCGACCGTAGAGCGATTCCAGTTGTCTTTTTTCACTGAGTAGTTTTACTACAATGATGGTACTGGATAAGGTTAGTGTGATAGAGATGAACCAGGCCTCAACTACAGAAAAACCTAAACTCCAAGCTACTAACCAACCTACACAACCAGTGCCAATGATTTGCCCAAAGCCAGCTAATAGAGTTGGCCAGGAGAGAGTTTTAAACTTTTTAATATCCAGTTCAATGCCAACCACATATAATAGGAGGGCGATACCAAAAGTGGATAACACATCAATCAACTCGTGTGATTGAATAATATTTAGTCCCGCCGGACCCAACACCATACCCGCGCCAATAAAGGCTAAAATGATCGGTTGGTGCAGCAATTTTGCGACCAGCGCTAAAGCAGTACTGATCACAATGATGGCGCTCAGTTCGAGGAAGATAGATTCCATAAAGAGATACATTATAACAAAAAAATGTGTTATAATCAAGCGCGTGTTAGCTTTCCTATCCGGCACAATTCAACTGGTTCAACCCAGTAAAAAATACCTCATTGTTGTAGTACAGTCTTTAGGCTACAAAATTTTTGTCCCAGGCTCCGTGTTAAACAAGAGTACAGTTAACGATCAAATTGATTTATATCTCCATCATGTTATACGTGAAGATGTCAGTGATTTGTATGGCTTTGTTCAGCCGTCCGACCTGGCCGTATTTGAACAGTTGATTAGTGTGTCAGGAGTCGGCCCCAAAGTCGGGTTGGCGTTATTAACTGATTTGTCGGCCGATACTATTGTGCAGGCGATTAGGAGTGGTGATACGGCTATGTTGACTCAAGTATCCGGGATTGGTAAAAAAATTGCCGAGCGCTTAGTGGTTGAATTACGTTCCAGCCTTGATGCTACTGAACAGACTCCAACTACTTCTACCTTAGTCGAAGCGCTGCAACAACTGGGTTATTCTGTGCAAGAAATTCGTCAGGTTGTGCAACAACTCAATTCAGCTCAATCAACCGAACAACAACTAAAACAAGCTTTGAGTTTACTCAGTCATGGATAAATCGTTTTTACAATCTCCGGCGTGGGGTGAGGTTCAGACTAGTTATGGTCGCAAGATCAAATGGTTAGGGTCGACTTTAGCCATTCAGTACCCATTGCCGTTCCAACAACATTATTGGTTTATTCCGCAGGGTGATTATGTTGCTGGATTAGCTGATGGGGCGGTATTTGTGCGCTTTGAACCGCAACTCACACCCACACTTGGCCGTAAAGTTAACGATGTACATCCTAGTCATACTTTGATTACACCATTACTTTCTCCCGATATTATGTTAAAGAACATGAAACAAAAATGCCGGTATAATATTCATCTGGCTGAAAAAAAAGATATTTTAATAAAATCAGACACAGACAGTGAGACTTTTTATAATGTGCTGGTAAAAACCAGTTACAAGCAATCTATCAGACTCCACCCAAAACCATATTATGAAACCATGTATGAAGTTTTAAAAAAACATCACATGGTAAAAATCTACACCGCTTATTATCAAGACAAACCAATTGCCACAGGATTATTTATTTACCATGGTGACACAGTGACATATTTACACGGTGGTTCAGATTATAACTATCGCTCAATGATGGCGCCATATTTATTACACTGGCAAGTTATGCAAGCTGCCTATCAAGATAAATTTGCGTACTATGATTGGTTTGGCATTGCTCCAGATAATCAACTAAAACATCCGTTTGCCGGTATTACTCGTTTCAAACTTGGCTTTGGTGGTGAAATTATTTCTCGACCAGGCACATTTGAACAGCCGTTACGTCCATTATGGTATAATGCTTATAGTATAATGAAACATTTATGGATATAGTTATTGCGGCCGCCGGTAAAGGTACTAGGTTGAAAGAGTATACCACTGATATTCCCAAACATATCATAGCCGTGGCAGGCAAACCGTTCATTTATTATCTACTCGATGCTGTGGTTGAGGCCGGTTATCGGAGAATATTTGTGGTGGGCGGTTACCACATTGATAAACTAAAAAAATGTTTGCTTGAATACACCACTGAGGCTGAAATAATCCTGGTAGATCAAATACAATTATTGGGTGAGCAGTGCTATGGGACAACTTGTCCGGTGTTAGCTGTAAAAGATAAAATTCAAGGTGATCGGTTTGTTTACACTATGGGAGATCAACTTTTAAGTGTGGCCGACTTACAGGCCATGCAACAATCTACGGCCGATACTTTAGTGGCTGTTACTGAACATAATAATCCAGAACGTTATGGTGTGATTGAGTATAAATCCGATCACACGTTATCTCGGATTATAGAAAAACCCAGCCATCCAATTAGTCATGATATTAATGTTGGTCTTTATACCTTAACAAAAGATATTTTTCCGCTATTGGATAAAACCGCATCATCAAATCGAGGAGAGTCTGAGCTAACTGACGTGATTAATACTTTAGCCCGAGATCATACTGTGCGGGTGGTTAATTTACAACAACCCTGGTTAGATTTAGGGAGACCAGAAGATATCACGGCACTAGAACGATATTTAAAACCATGAAACAAACACACCTTGTCACAATTGGAGGAGGTTCCGGCCAATCATTATTATTGCGATATTTAAAACCATATCCATTAACACTGACCGCCATTGTATCTATGGTCGATGACGGTGGATCAACTGGAATATTACGAAAGAGATTAGGTGTTATGCCACCCGGTGATGTCAGAAGATGTTTAGTAGCCCTGGCGCACGACCCAAAACAGTGGGATAAAGTGATAAATCATCGTATGGCATCTGGACATACCATTGGTAATTTATTATTAGCCGGTTTGGAAATAAGATCAGGTTCAATTGCACAAGCTATAAAAACGATGAACCAATGGTTACAAATTTCTGGAAAAGTTTTACCTGTCACAGTTAAACCCACCACACTATATGCTGAATTAATGTCTGGCGAAATTGTTGTCGGTGAAACTAACATCGATGTACCAAACCAAACTAACCGGTCTCCCATCAGGCATATCTATCTCAAACCAGCTGTGCCAGCTTTACCCAGTGTAATCAAAGCCATTCAACAAGCTGATTATATTATTTTTACCATCGGTGATTTATATACCAGTATCTTGCCTAATGTCTTAGTAAAAGGTGTAACTGAGGCATTGCAGCATACTAGAGCTAAACTGGTTTATACCTGCAACCGTACTACCAAGTATGGTGAAACTAATTCTTACACCGCCGCTGATTATGCCAACACCATATCATCCTACATTGGACGGTCACTGGATGTAATAGTAGTTGATAAAACCATTAAAACAGATCGCACCACAAAACATCTAGTAAAATATAATCAAGTTGGATTAGAACAAGCCGGTATCACTGTGGTTGAACGAAATCTGCGTGCCACTGACCCTAAAAAAATTAACGGTCAAAAACTAGCTCGAGTTATCTATAAATTATGCCAACCATAATTTTTGATCTGGATCATACTTTATTAGATACCACTAGCTTTAAACAAGCGTTAGGTGAATCATGGTCAATAAATAATCCGGCTACTATAGAAGTGGTAAAAAATATTAAGAAATATTTATATTCAGATAGTTTATCAACCCTCCAATATTATCTTGATCATGATTATCATGTGGTAATTTGTACGTTTGGTAATATTACCTGGCAAACCCTAAAATTACAGTACATAAAATTTCCAAATAATATTCAAACTATTATTACAGATACAGATAAGATTAAGCATCTTGCCGGCTTTAATCAAACTGGTAATCTATATGTAGACGATCGAGGAGATGATATTGATCAAATCAAAATTGCTTATCCAAACCTGACCATGTATTGGATCACTCGACCCAATGGTGAACACACTACACCACAACCAACCTGTCAGCATTTTCATATTAATTCACTTAAACAACTAATTAAATAATTATGTATAATACAGAAAAAATTAATGGGGTTAGCTATACCCAATATCCTGAGATCAATGGCTATCACATCTATATTGATAGTTCCTTACATCAAGACTTAAGACAACATTTACATCATTTTTTAGAAGAACAAGAAGCAGACTGGTTTACTGGACACATCGGTATCCATGGACATTTTAAATACCCGGGCACTGGTAAGTTTTTTGAGATGCTTTGGAGAAGTAGTGATCACATTGCTGTGCTGGTTCACGATTCTCCAAGTTCCTAATGCAAATCTATTCGGTTTCTGAATTTGTTCATGGCGTCAATGAACTCCTGTCTGGCATTCCGGCCTGCGTGCAAGGTGAGGTGAGTAATTTTCATGTTACCCAAAATCGGTTTGTCTGGTTCGATTTAAAAGATGAAGCTAGTTACGTCAGTTGTTTTTTGCTGGCCTTTCAATTGGATCAGCCACTTGAAGATGGGATGGAGATTCAAGTATTTGGTAAACCAAATTTGTTTGTAAAATCGGGTAAGTTTCATTTACGCGTTAATAAAATTCAAGCAGTCGGAGTTGGCTCACTCAAACAGCAATATGAATTATTGAAAGCGAAATTAACCAAAGAAGGGTTGTTTGATCCAGCACGGAAACGCACGTTACCAAAGTTTCCACAACGCATTGGTTTGGTTACCTCAAGTGATGCGGCTGCTTATACAGATGTACTTAGAATTTTAAATAATCGTTGGGCTGGTTATGAAGTGATTCATTTTCCGGTTAATGTGCAAGGTAATCAGGCCGTGTCCAGTATTGTGGAGGCTCTACAATATATCAATCATGAGTATGCCAACAGTTTAGATGTAGTAATATTAACCAGAGGTGGCGGATCCATGGAGGATTTACAAGCCTTCAATGATGAGAGTGTCGTGCGCGCGGTCTTTGGTTTAAAAGTTCCCATTGTCACCGCCATCGGGCATGAGCGCGATGAAACTTTGGCCGAATTTGCCGCTGATCAACGCGCTGCAACACCAAGTAATGCCGCTGAACTAGTAGTACCAGATAAGCGTGATGTTCTAACGCAAATACACACCATGCTAAATGGCCAAGCCCAGAGTTTGGATCATCAATATAAACATGTATCTGAGAGAGTAAGTACAGCTGTGTTGGTGCTCTCGCAACACATTAAACAATACGATCAAAATGTTGATCAATTATTAGCGTTGTTACATTCCTACAATCCAAAACAAATATTAAAGCGTGGATATTCAATTACTCAATTTAAAAATAAAGTCATTACAAAACGTGCCCAAGTGACTTTAGGTGACCAAATTGAAACCATCTTTCAGGATGGTATAATTAAATCTAAAGTGCTATAATGCGGTTCTTATGACTAAGAAAACCAAGTTTGATTTTCAGAAAAACTACGATGCTTTAGAGCGTATTACTAATGATTTTGAAGCCGGTAAATATAATCTGGAAGAAGGTTTAACCAAGTTTGAAGAAGGTTTAAAATTGGCACGGGAATTAAAAGTCTATTTAGCGGAAGTAAACCAGTCTGTTCAGACTATTAAAGGAAAATATCGTGAGCTTACATCCGAAAGTAAAACCAAAAGCTAGAACGAGTGACAATGTTGTTGTCACTACTCAGGCAACACCAGAACGACTAGGCTGTCGCCGTTGGATTCGTCGTTGGATAATACGACTAATACTAATAATTATTAGTATACTTATTTTATTTGGAATTGGCTTTTATGTTACGCAGCCACGGTACTATCATATTTTAGTGATTGGTTCTGATCAGCGTACTAATGAACGTGCTCGCTCAGATGCCCTGATGATATTATCAATTCCAAAATCTAAGGCAGACCCAATGTCTTTAATGATGGTGCCACGTGATACCAAAATTGAAGATCCTGATTATGGTCTACAAAAGATTACCCATTTTTATGCCATGTGGGATGATAACACTGAGCGGATGGGTAATGCGGCTCTGACAACTGCACAAGTTGAGAAATTATTAGGCATTACTATGAATGGCACAGTCGAAATTACTTTTGATAGTTTTACAGAAATTGTCGATAGTGTTGGGGGTGTAGATATTAGTACTGGGCACGTGGATGGAACAGAAGCGCAAGAGTTAGTGCACAATCGGTTCGTGCAAGCTGAGGGAGATTTCGGTCGCGCGGCTGAACAGCGCGAAGTTTTTCAAGCAGTTTTAAAAAAAGCCAAAAACCCGTTGGTAGCGCAACGTCTGTACAATTATTTATCAAGCAGTGATCGCTCCAGATTAAATTTATCTCAATCTAGTTTAATGTCATTTGGTATTGCTTATTTAATTGGACACCGTAGTTTTAGTTTACCAAAGATGGAAGAAGTGGTTTTACCAGGTGAGGGGCAACGCATTTATACACCATCATTTGGTAAATCCCTGTATTATTGGGTGCTCGATGAAGCGGGAACAAAAGATCTGGTAAATAAATATCTCAGGTAGGTAATGTTTAAGATATCTCCGTTTAAGCTGACCATGTATGAAACCTGTCCGCAACAGTATAAGTTTACTTATGTTGATTATTTGGGGGATGACTATAAAACTCCTAAACCGTATCTAACTATGGGGGCACATGTGCATAATAGTTTGAAGGATCTTTATGAAAAATATTTACCAGTGGAGCGTAATTATGAAGTGCTAGAAAAGCTGTTACGTAAGCGGTGGAAAGAAAATAGAAAAGGCTTTACTGATTTAGCTGATGAAAAAAAATGGGGGATTAAAGCCCTGCAGATGTTAAAATTATTTTCCTATAAAACTGATTTGACCAAAACCCCAGTCATGCTAGAAAACTATTATGATACTGACATAGCTGAAGATATAAAAGTATTAGGGCGGATAGATCGGGTAGATGAAGACCCTGAAGGCTTACACGTGATCGATTATAAAACCGGTCAGTTTAAAGAAGATGAAGTGTCAGACTTACAGTTGGCTGTGTATGCTCTAATTATTCAAGCCAATCAGCCCAAACCGGTCTATAAAGCGTCTTATTTTTATTTAGCCAGTAATCAATGGTATAGTATAGACATCAGTGACGATCTGTTTGAGCCGATCAAAGAAGAACTAATTGAGAAGGTGAATCAGATTAGAACCGACACACAATTGCTGCCGCGCATAAGCTCGCGCTGTAAACATTGTGATTTTATCGAAATCTGTCCTAAATCAGCTCAAGCTAAGCAATATGTCAAAAGCTAGTATCGTTTACGATCTGGAAACCCAAAAAACCTTTGCGGAAGTGGGTGGGTTTAACCAAAATAGTAAATTAGGTGTGTCATTTATTGGTTTGTATTCCTATACTCAAAACCAATATTTTAGTTTCTATGAACCAGATATTCCAAAATTGGAAGCAATTTTGAATACCGAAAAACCGACTATAATTGGTTTCAATTCAATTTCTTTCGATAATGTGGTACTGCAACCATATTTCAAAAGTTTACAAATCGCTACATTACCGCAAGTAGATATATTGGCAGACATTCATCGCACTTTGGGTTTTCGGATGAAACTTGAAAGTGTCGCTCAGGCCACACTCGGGGAAGGTAAATCCGGCAGTGGATTAGATGCGATTAAATATTATCGCGAGGGTAACATGGCGGCTCTAGCCAAATACTGTTTAGATGATGTGCGTATCACAAAAGATGTTTATGAGTATGGTTGTCGGCATGGCTATATTCTCTATACCTCCGGCGGTGAATTATTTCGCATGCCAGTGCAATGGTCAACTACACCTACTGTGCAGCAACAACTACACCAGGCGTTCACTGAACATCAGCCAGTTGAGTTAACTATCTTGCAACTTTCTGATTCAGCCCGAACCATTTTAACAACCAAGGCTGACTTACTTGATTTGACCGACCGAACTGTGACGGTGTATTCCTATCGTGATAATGATAGACGCGATTATCAACTCGATCGGATTTCTGATGTGACTGTGTTATCCGGGAAATCTTCTTATCAGGAACGTCTCCTCTAGATATTTTTGGAGAGACAATTGAGTATAAACTAAGAATACTTGGACCAAATACCTCCACTAGTAATTTTTCCGGCACAGTTTTAAATTGGCCAACGGTTAGTACATGCATAGAGCGAAGTACTTTGGCAGTACGGCGCCCAATGCCTGGGAGCATTTCTATGGGAACTGTGCTTGTTGATGAAAACGACATATAGCAAATTTTTGTCTTTATATATATTTACGAATTATTCCCAAAACACGACCCTGAATAATAACATTACGGACACGAATTGGTTTATAGTTTTGGTTACGCGGTTGGAGACGAACATAATTTTTCTCTTTGTGAAATTCTTTTAAAGTAGCACTACCATCTTCAAGTAAAGCTACGACAATGTCACCATTACTAGCATAATCTTGTTTCTGTACTACTACATAATCACCATCGGTAATTAGACTCTCAATCATTGAATCACCCTTCACTTTAAGAACATAAGCATTTTTATTATCGATCATATGTCTGGGAACAGTCAGGGTTTCAGTCCGTTCTTCGACAGCTTCAATTGGGTAACCAGCGGTAATTAAACCGGCAATGGGTAGTTCCGCCATACTGCCGGCAATGTATGGTTCGCTAGTGGACACTTTAATATCCCGCGCCTTACCATAGTTGCGTTCAATCATACCCATGTCTTCTAACTCAGATAAGTGTTGATGAACCGTTGACGAGCTACGTAATCCAAGTTTTTTTCTTATCTCCTCCAGAGTAGGGTAGTAACCCTTACTGGTTTGGAAGGACTGAATAAAATCTAGAATCTGTTTTTTCTTTTTGGTGAGTGCATTCATGTGGATAACCTTAACCGAATAAAAACCGAACGTCAAGTAGGGCTGTGGATAACTTCGGTATTTGTTCGGTAGACCTCTCCTCCCCGGCCCTCCTCTCCTTCAGAAGGAGAGGAGGGAGAAAGAAGAATGCAAGATTATGTTTCATTTTATTCCCTCTCCTTCTGAAGGAGGGGGGTTAGAGGAGAGGTCTTAAGGAAGGGCTTGCTATATATTATTTTCTGTGCTAATCTAGTTTCAGAAAGAGCGCGGCCTGGGTTTGGGGTCGCGTTTTATGTTTGTACGTACACAAAAAGAATATAAACAAATTCAGTTGCAACATAAGCTCACGGAACGAGCTAAGTTATTTCGTCATCAATCAACAGTCGCTGAAAATAAATTATGGCAGCGTTTACGACGACATCAGTTAGCCGGTTTTAAGTTTCGCAGACAACACCCGTTATTTCAATACATCGTTGATTTTTACTGTTTTGAATTACGTTTGATTATTGAAGTTGACGGTAAAGTTCATGAGAATCAAATACCACATGATATAGAGCGAACTATAATACTAGAGAGGCATGACTTTAAAGTATTACGATTCACTAATGATCAAGTGATCAATGATATAGAGACTGTGATCGATGTTATACAAGGATATTTTTAATATCCTTCATTCCCCTCTCCTTCAGAAGGAGAGGGGCTAGGGGAGAGGTCTATCTCTCTCTCACCCCATTTTTACTAAATCGTCGTGATATTTTTCTTCGTAAATTTGCCAAATACTAAGTAGTAGTGCGGTAATAACTGGGCCAATCACGACACCGGATAAACCGAAGGATAATAACCCACCCAAAGTGGCGAACAAAATAAATAAGGGATGCATCTGAGCATCTTTTCCGACCATGGGTCCACGAATAAAATTATCAATCGTGGTGGCAAATAACCAACCAATTAAAACAATGACCGCTGGCCACCATTGACCCATTATGACGAGAGTTATTAGCGTTGGTATCAAAACCAAAGAGGTGCCAACACCAGGAATAATAGAACAGACAATCATAATCACTCCCCAAAATAATGCCCCGGGCACGCCGGCCAATAATAGTGTAATACAACCAGCCGTGCCTTGAATTACTCCAATAACAATCGTCCCTTTTAAAGTAGCGCGGGTAGTTGAAACAAACCGATCGTATAAACGTTCTTCATAGGTATCACCTAATGGCAACAAATGCATAATCGTTTTTAAAAAGTGTGAACCATCCTTCAAAAAGAAAAATAATGTATACAACATTATGAAGAGCTGAATTAAAACCCGGGCTGTGTTTTGGCCGGCAGTGGTAATAAAGCTGTAAATATATTTAGATAAATCAGCTCCAACACTGGTTAATTGTTCAGTAATGTTAATACTGCCAAAGCGTTCGACAATAAATGGAGTATTCAATAAATTTTGCAGATAAGTGTTGATAGATACAAACGTGTCTTTATTACCAAAGGTTTGATATACACCGATGGCTTGTTGCACTACTAACCATACCAAACCAGCTAAAGGTATAACCACAATTAAAACAATAATCAACTCAGTTAACCCAGCAGCCGCATTATCATGCTTAAATAATTTATTAATCCGTTTATAAAGTGGATGAAACAAAGCGGCCATCACAGCCGCCCAGAATACTGGGTAGATATAAGCCTGTATCATCCAAATAAAAAGTAGGGTAATACCGATTAAAGCGCCTAAAAAAATCCGGGCTTGAATGGTTTTAAATGGTATGGCCATGGTCATATATTTGTTTCACGTTCAGTTAATTCGCCGACTAAATTAGAATGATAAAGACGTTTGATATCGTCATGGTTTGAGGTTTGGCCTAACACCCACATGAGTTTAATTAAAGCCGCCTCACTGGTCATATCTTGAGCCGATAAAGCGCCTAACTGTTTAGCAAAAAAACCACCCTGGTAGCGTTCATATTCGACGGCGCCATAAACACATTGTGTGGCAATAACAATGATGATGTTTTGTTCACTAATATGTGTTAGAGCGGCTTGAATACCATCATCACCGAGCGGGAAATTGCCCGTTCCATAACCTTCAATAATCACAGCTTTGGTGCGCGCCGGTATCATATCCAAAATAAGTGAGGTACTAATACCTGGGAATATTTTAATCACCACTACATGAGTGACCATATTGGTTTGTAAATGTAAGGTGGCGCTGCGACGGTTAATGCAATGATCAGAAAATCTGAGTTCTGTACCCACTTCACATAATGGTTGGATGTTTGGAGAAACAAACGCATCAAAACTAAACGGAGACATTTTTTTAGAACGATTACCGCGGAGCAAAGCATGTCCTAATAAGATGCAGACTTCAGATAAGTCCGTGCAGGCTACTTGAACGGCATGTAATAAATTAGTGACACCGTCTGAGGCAATTTCAGAAATGGGTAATTGTGAGCCAGTTATAATCACTGGCTTACTTAAATTACCCAGCATGAATGATAACGCCGTAGCGGTGTAGGCCATAGTGTCGGTGCCGTGTAAGACTACAAAACCATCGTAGTCTTGATAGCGATCATTGATCGCCTCGGCGATAAGTGTCCAATGATGTGGCGTCATGTCTGAACTATCCAATTGAAACAAAATGGCATGATCGATATTGGCGATTTGGTTTAGAGCCGGAACATATTGGTCGATTTGCTCCCCAGTCATATTGGGCGCTAACACACCAGTGGCGGTTTTGGCCATAGTGATGGTGCCACCGGTATGAATAATACAGATTCGTTTCATGGCCACTAGTATAACATTTTATAATGAATTGGCTATTCCGAGATAAAATGAAGTTAAAAAAATAGTTGACAATTTCGGTTTTTTCAAGTATGGTATATGCAATGAATCGAGCCTGGTTAGCAGTTGGAACCGTTGCTATAGTTGTTTGGCATAGTGCTATACCAGTGCTGGCTGATGATTATGTTCCCAATGAAGTTTTAGTGCAATGGAAAGATCAACCGGCCAGTACCACTGAACCTTTTACTATATTACCGGTCGAAGATGTGCCGACAGCGCTGACTGTTTTAAGCCAAGATCCGCGGGTGCAGTTGGTTGAACCAAATTTTAAACGGTATCTATCAGTTTTACCGAACACTTTACCGCTTGATCCGTATTATCCGAGCCAGTGGCATTTAGAACAAAATAGTGATGTTGATATTGATGCGGCAACCGCCTGGAATAGTACCACCGGTGACAGTGCCATTATTGTCGCCATTATTGATACTGGCATCGATCCTGATCATCCGGATTTAGTTGATAATATTTGGACAAATTCTGGTGAAATTCCTGATAATAATATTGACGATGACGGTAACGGTTACGTGGATGATGAGCACGGTTGGGATTTTATCAATCATGATAATAACCCGTCGGCTCATCCCACATCCGATTCATTTAGTTCTACCTATGTGCGTCATGGTACGCACGTGGCAGGTTTAATTGGTGCCACCGGTAATAATAGTGTGGGTGTCACTGGCGTAAACTGGACAGTTTCATTAATGCCGTTAAAAGTGTTTACTGAAAATGGTGAAAGTGATGTATCGGCTGTTACATCAGCGGTTAATTATGCCATAGCCAATGGGGCTGATGTGATCAGTATGAGTTATGGTGGAACCAGTTTCAGTGCAGCCGAACAAGCCGTGTTATTAGATGCCTCCAATGCTGGTATTGTGTTAGTGGCCGCTGCTGGCAATGAACTTTTAAATTTAAATACCATACCATATTATCCAATTTGTTATGACAATGTGATCGGGGTTGGTGCGACTGATAGTAGTGATGACATGGCCTGGTTTAGCAACTATGGGGCAGATTGCGTTGATTTGGCGGCACCGGGTGATAATATTTTAAGCACTTTTTATGTCGATGCCGATATCCAATTAGATTTGACCGATGAGTATGGTTATATGTCCGGCACCTCCATGGCCACACCGATTGTGAGTGGTGCGGCCGCTTTATTATTGGCCGCTGATAACACATTAACCCCAGCTGAAGTAGCCGCCGCTTTGCTAAATAATGTTGACGATATTAATGTCCCAGCATTAGGTGCCGGCAGATTAAATGTGGCACAAGCGCTTGCTACGGTTGTGGCGGAGGCTGGTCCGTCAGCTGTGGATATAGAGGGCTATGGTTCGTCTTCTAAACAAACACATCTAACATCCGGTGTGCGCACAACTGATGCCACTCCGTATTTTTATTGGTCGGAACCGCTCAGTCCAGCCGACGTGGTGGGCTACTATGTTTATTTTGGACAAGACAGTGTTGATCCGGTAACAGCTGGTGTTTTACAATCCAATCGATCTTATCTGCCAGTTGGTTTACTTAGCGGTAATGAAAAATATTATGAATTGCGCGTAAAAACAATTGACAGTGAAAATAGGGTGTCGGCTTTAGCACAATATAATTATGTCATTGATACTATCGTTAAACGTCCGGCTTGGCGTATTATTAAAGAAACAACCACTGGCGTTGAGTTGCGTTGGTATAAACCAAAGAATGAACATGTGGTTGGTTATAAAATCTATCGTTCCCGGATTCGCTCTGGCCAATATAAATCATTTGGTTTGACTGTGAAAAAGACCTCTTATCTCGATACCAATGTGTTACCGGATAAGCGGTATTATTATAAAGTGCGAGCGATCGATGATTTAGGTAATATTAGTAGTATGAGTGAAATAAAGACAATCAAATTATGATAGTGATAGTTGTAGGATACGTGGCTATTTTAGTGCTGTGGTTAACCATTTTTTTTGTGCACCCACCGCATCGAGCTACGTGGTGGTTATTATTGGCTAGTGTCGTGGTCGGTGTCGCCTGGTTTATGCAAAGTATTTGGTTGTCTTTTTTTGGCATGTTAGCGGCGCTCACCTCAGTGTCATATATTTTTCAAGTGTTAACCGATTGGCTAAGAAAAAGACATGTGAATCGAGTGAATTTAATTGTTTGGTTAGAATGGTTATTGGTATTTTCCGTAACAGTGGCTCACATGTTAGTGTTGATGTTAAATTATATTCATGAAGCAGCTAATTAAACGGCTGTTACCGGCCGCAGCGATAGATTTATATCATAAATGGTTTGCCCGTTTAGCGGCACGGCGTTATGGTTATCCGTCAGAAAAAATTACCATCATTGGTGTGACCGGTACCAAAGGTAAATCTACCACTTGTAATTTAATTTGGTCGCTCCTCACTGCGGCGGGTTATAAAGTTGGTATCGCTACGACCGCTAATTTTAAAATTGGTGATCAAGAGTGGTTGAACCCAACCAAGATGACGATGTTGGGGCGCAGTCAATTACAAAAACTCTTAGCCGATATGGTACAAGCCAACTGTCAGTATGCGGTGATCGAAACCTCCTCTGAGGGGATTAAACAATGGCGGCATTTAGGCATTCATTATGATGTGTGTGTCTGGACAAATTTATTTCCTGAACACATTGAAGCACACGGTAGTTTTGAGGCCTACAAACAAGCCAAACTGGAATTGTTTCACCATCTTGTGCGTTTACCAGTCAAACGACCCAAGGCCGTAGTGTTGAACGGTGACAGTGCCTACAGCCAGGAATTTATTGATACTGCCACCGTTCCAACTAAAATTATTTGGACGCGTCATGGTGAGCCTAATGCTAACTTGACCATTACTAATGTCGTTGAAGCCAGTGACGGTTTAAAATTTACCGTGAACGATTATCCCATGACGAGCCAGTTATTAGGTGAATGGAATTTAGATAATATTGCCTCAGCCATTGGCGTGGCTCTAACACAAGGCTTAGACTATCCCACGATTAAACATGGTTTAGAACAAGTGAAATTAATACCAGGCCGGATGGAACGAATTGATTTCGGTCAGCCCTTCACTGTGATTGTCGATTACGCTTATGAACCAGTCAGTCTAAGATTACTTTACTCATTTTGGAGAAAGTTAAAACCTAACCAGAAATTAATTACCCTAATCAGTAGTACTGGCGGTGGGCGAGACACCTCGCGTCGGTTCGAGAACGGCAAAGTGGCTGGTGAGTTGTGCGATTTTGTTATCGTCACCGATGAAGACCCGTATGATGATGACCCAATGGTGATTATGCAGCAAGTGGCTAAGGGTGTGGCTGCTTCAGGAAAAATCGACCAACAAACTTATTGGGTTATCCCTGATCGTCGCGTCGCCATTAAACAAGCTCTCCAGTTAGCCAAACCCGGTGATATTGTCTTTTTAACCTGTAAAGGCGCCGATCAAAAAATCTGCCGCGCCAAAGGGAAGAAAGAACCCTGGGATGATCGCACGGTGGCAAGAGAAGAATTGGGGAGAATCTGTGGATAACTAATTGACAATCACCCCGGCTATACCCTTGACACTTGTCAAGCTGGATTGTAGAGTAGCAAAGATCTTTTGACTCGAACTTGTGTTGCAAGAAGCTCAAAAAACTTTATTCACTATCACTCTATTAGCCCGAGTGACGATGTCAAACTACAACTAACTTAACAAATACCGCTACTAGTGGCTCTAGTAGTGGCTTATTTTTTATCTCTCAACCCTATGGCAAATGTCAGTGATATACCGTCCTTTCGCAAGACCTTCGCGCCCATCCATGACGCGACGAACTTGCCTAATTTAATCGAAGTCCAACGCACTTCCTATGCCTGGTTTTTAGGTGAAGGGTTAAAAGAGCTGTTCGATGAAATCTCGCCCATTAGTGATTTTACCAGTCGTGATTTGGAGCTGCACTTTGATGACTATTACTTGGATGAACCACGCTTTGATGAAAACATGGCTAAAGCCAAAAACGTCACGTATGAAGCCGCGTTGCGTGTTAATACCCGCTTAGTTAATAAGCGCTCAAAAGAAATTAAAGAGCAAGAAGTCTATTTAGGTGATTTCCCACTTATGACGGATCGTGGGACATTCATTGTCAACGGCATTGAGCGGGTAGTGGTATCACAGTTAATTCGGTCGGCTGGTGTGTTTTTCACCTCAGAAAATATTCGCGGACGCAATTACTATGGTGCCAAAATTATTCCGAACCGCGGTGCCTGGTTGGAATTTGAGACCGACGCCAACAATGTTATCTATGTTAAGATCGACCGTAAACGTAAAGTGCCTATCACATCATTATTGCGGGCGTTTGGTTACTCCAATAACACCGACATTATTCCACTGTTCCAAGATGTTGATACCGATGCTGAGAATAAATATATTGAAGCCACTTTAGCTAAGGATATTTCCAAATCTGAAGGGGAAGGTTTAAAAGAAGTCTATAAACGCATTCGTCCAGGCGATTTAGCCACCGTGGATAATGCCCGGGGTTTGATTCATGCCATGTTCTTTAATTTTAACCGCTATGATTTTGGTCGCGTCGGCCGTTATAAAATCAACAAGCGGTTCATGTTCGATCAAGAAATCAGTCCGAAAACACGGGTTTTAATGCGCGAAGATGTGATTGCCGTGGTGCAAGAAATTATCCGTTTAAATAATAATCAAGAAGAAGCTGATGATATTGATCATTTGGGCAATCGGCGTGTTCGGGCGGTGGGTGAGTTAGTACAGAATAAATTCCGCATTGGTTTAGCGCGCATGGAGCGCATTGTGAAAGATCGCATGAGTACCAAAGATATTTCTACCTTAACACCCGGTCAGTTGATTAATGCTCGCCCAGTGATTGGTTCAATTCGCGAATTTTTCATGAGTTCACAGTTATCTCAGTTTATGGATCAAACCAATCCATTGGCGGAATTGGAACACAAGCGTCGGTTATCGGCCATGGGTCCAGGTGGTTTATCGCGCGAACGCGCTGGGTTTGAAGTGCGTGATGTGCATCGCACTCATTATGGTCGCATCTGTCCGATTGCTACACCGGAAGGACCAAACATTGGTTTAGTGGGTCATTTAGCTTCCTACGCTCATGTTAATGCCTATGGTTTTATTGAAACACCTTATCGTAAAGTTATTAAAGATCCTAAGAAAAAAACCGCACATGTTAGTGATGAAATTGTTTATGTTGATGCTTTTGAGGAAGAACGCTCTGTTACTACAGCGGCGACTGTTGATTTAGATGACAAAGGTAATTTCTTGAAAGAAAAAGTGGAAGTGCGTAAATATGGTAAACCAGAAATAGATTATGTCTGGAACATTGATTACGTTGATGTCTCGCCGAAAGAAATTATTTCTGTGGCTACCGCTATGATTCCATTTGTGGAACATAATGATGCGGTGCGCGCTTTGATGGGCACAAACATGCAACGCCAGGCGGTGTCTTTAGTGCGCCCGGATGCTCCAATTATTGGCACAGGTATGGAATTCCGTGCTGCGGTTGATTCTGGCCAGGCCATTGCCGCTAAACATGCCGGTGAAGTGACCGAAGTGAGTGCTCATAAAATTATCGTGAGCGGCAAAGAGGGCATTGATACTTACAATTTAGGTAATTTCCTTCGTTCTAATGCCTCGACCTGTATGAATCAGAAGCCAATCGTAGAACCGGGTATGAAAATAAAAGCCGGTGATGTGTTGGCCGATGGTGCTTCCACCCAAAATGGTGAATTAGCTCTAGGGCAAAATGTCTTAGTGGCTTATATGCCGTGGGAAGGTGGTAATTATGAAGATGCTATCTTGATTTCTGAAAGAGTTGTACAGCAAGATAAATATACCTCCATTCATATTGAAGAATATACCATTGATGTGCGTGATACTAAACTTGGTCCGGAAATAGTCACACGTGATATTCCAAATGTGTCCGAGGAAAAATTAAAAGATCTTGATGAAAATGGTATTGTGCGCATTGGTGCCCAAGTTAAATCTGGTGATATTCTCGTCGGTAAAATTACACCTAAAGGTGAAACTGAATTATCCGCTGAAGAAAAATTATTGCGCGCTATCTTTGGTGAAAAATCTAAAGACGTCAAGGATTCTTCTTTATACTTAGAACATGGTGAACACGGCAAAGTAGTCGATATGAAAATGTTCTCCAAAGATAATGGCGATAAATTACCCTCCGGTGTAATTCGAACGATTCAAATTTCCATTGCGCAATTACGCAAAATTCAAGTCGGTGATAAAATGGCCGGTCGGCATGGTAACAAAGGGGTTATTTCTAGAATCGTTCCAGTTGAAGATATGCCTTATATGGAAGATGGTCGCCCTGTGGATATTTTGTTAAACCCACTCGGTATCGTTTCTCGTATGAACCTCGGTCAGGTTTTAGAAACTCATCTTGGTTTAGCGGCCTGGTCACTTGGTTATAAAGTAGCCGCCATGCCATTTCAAGGTGTTTCAGAAACTGATATTAAGGCCGAATTGAAAAAAGCCGGTTTCCCAGAAGACGGCAAGATCGTGTTAAACGATGGTCGCACTGGGGAAAGATTCATTCATAAAATTACTTGCGGTATTGCCTACATGTTGAAGCTAAATCATATGGTGGATGACAAGATTCACCAACGTTCAATCGGGCCATACTCATTGGTTACACAACAACCATTAGGCGGTAAAGCTCAATTTGGTGGTCAGCGCTTTGGTGAAATGGAAGTCTGGGCGCTAGAAGCTTACGGTGCTGCTCATATGCTTCAAGAAATTTTGACGATTAAATCTGATGATGTACCGGGTCGATCAAAAGCCTACGAAGCTGTGATTAAGGGCGAACCGATTCATAAAGTGAACGTACCGGAATCTTTCAATGTGTTAGTACGCGAACTGAAAGGTTTAGGTTTATCTGTTGAATTATTTTCTCAAGATGGTCGGGTATTAGGGAGCGAAGTTGATACCGAAACTCCAACACCACCTGAGCCAACTGAACAACTAACCGCTTAACATATATGGCAGAATACCAAGTAACCCGTACCAACGATTTCGACGCCATCCGTTTACGGATCGCGTCACCAGACGATATTCATGGTTGGTCTCACGGTGAAGTCACTCGACCAGAAACAATTAATTATCGTACGCAAAAA
The DNA here is from genome assembly GCA_041665365.1 of Patescibacteria group bacterium. Classification (NCBI taxonomy): domain Bacteria; species Patescibacteria group bacterium. The sequence continues at coordinate 20,978 of JBAYIY010000010.1, read as the reverse complement.
CCTGAAAAAGATGGTTTGTTCTGTGAAAAGATTTTCGGACCATCCAAAGATTGGGAATGCTATTGTGGTAAATATAAAAAAATTCGCTACAAAGGCATCGTCTGTGATAAATGTGGTGTTGAAGTGACTCGTTCCATCGTCCGGCGCGAACGCATGGGTCACATTGATTTATGTGCCCCCGTTTCCCATATTTGGTTTTTACGCGGTGTCCCATCCAAAATTGGTTTAATTTTAGATCTTTCCGTGCAATCACTGGAGAAAGTTATCTATTTTGCGAACTTTATCATTTCTGATGTTAATGAAGATTTAAAAGTTCAAACCATTGAGCAGATTGATGTTGAAGCTGAACAAAAACGTAAAGCGATTAAAGCCGATAATGCCCGAGTTTTAGCGCAATTGAAACAGCAAAAAGACGAAGCGGTGGCTAAAGAAACGGCACCGAGTAAACAACTCAAAGTCGCCGATAAGTTTGAAGCTGAATTGGTTAATGTCTCCATCATGCGCGACGAAAAGTTGAAAGATTTAGATGAAGCCGTCGATATGGCCAAGAAAGAATTGCGTGATTTAAAACCGATGCAAATTATTTCTGAAACAAAATATCAAGATTTGTCTTTGAAGTATGGCCATTTATTTGAAGCCAGTATCGGAGCCGAAGCGATTCATGAATTACTGAAGCGAGTTAATTTAGATAAGATGATTGCCGAGTTAGATGAAGACATGAAGACAGTGTCAAAAAATCAGGCTTTACGCATCATTCGCCGGCTGAAACTGGTGAAAAATCTAAAAAAGAACAACATTATTCCGAGCTCGATGATCATGACAACCGTGCCGATCATTCCACCAGATTTGCGCCCGATGGTGCAACTTGATGGTGGTCGATTTGCTGCCTCAGATTTGAATGATTTGTATCGCCGGGTGATTAACCGCAATAATCGTTTGAAACGGTTAAAAGAATTGAATGCACCAGAAGTAATTCAACGGAACGAGAAACGGATGCTGCAAGAAGCCGTTGATGCTTTAATTGATAATGGTGCCCGTCATGGTAAAACTGTCACCGCCGCCACTGGTCAAAAACGCATGTTGAAATCTTTGGCCGACATGTTGAAGGGTAAACAAGGTCGGTTCCGGCAGAACTTGCTCGGTAAACGAGTCGATTACTCCGGCCGGTCTGTCATTGTGGTGGGTCCACATTTGAAATTAAACCAATGTGGTTTACCAAAACGCATGGCCTTGGAATTATTCCGACCGTTTGTGATTTCAAAACTAATTGAACGTGAGTACGTTTATAATGTGCGCAGTGCTAATCGGTTCATTGAAGCCGGTCGTTCCGAAGTGTGGGATATCTTAGAAGAGATTACTAAAACTTCATATGTGTTGCTCAATCGGGCGCCAACCTTACATCGGCTGGGTATTCAAGCTTTTCAACCAGTGTTGATTGAAGGTAAAGCCATTCAAATTCATCCGTTAGTTTGTACCGCGTTCAATGCTGACTTTGATGGTGACCAAATGGCTGTGCATGTCCCTTTAACGAGTGAAGCCAGAGAAGAAGCCGCCACGTTAATGTTATCAACCAAGAACTTACTTAAACCAGCCACGGGTGAACCAGTTGTAACACCTTCACAGGATATTGTCTTGGGTTGTTACTTCATGACATTGCTCCGCGATACCACCAAAGGTAAGAAACTTTACTTTGCAGATTATGATGAAGTGTTGTTAGCCTACCAAACTGATCGCATTGAGTTACAAACCCGCGTCTGGCTGAAAGTGGAAGGTAAATTACTCGAAACATCGGCCGGTCGAATCTTGTTTAATCAATTATTGCCCACTGACTTTGGTTATGTAAACATATTGATCGACAAGAAAGAATTAAAAAACATCATTGCTCGTGTCTTTGCTCTGTTCGGTGATGATCGTACCGTACAATTAATTGATGATATTAAAGATCGAGCGATTGAGTATGTCACAAAATCTGGTTTAAGTTGGGGCATGGACGACACTCCGGTTCTACCTCAGAAGAAAGAAATAATGGCCAAAGCTCAGGCTCAGGTCGACGAAGTGTTGAATCAATATGAAACCGGTTTACTGACCGATGATGAACGCCGGGTAAGAGTCATTGAAATTTGGACCAGAGTCAAAAATGAAATTCAAGGTTTTTGTCAAAATGCGCTTGATGAAAATAGTTCCGCCTTTGCTATGATTGATTCAGGGGCGCGTGGTTCCTGGGGACAATTAACCCAGATGATGGGCATGAAAGGTTTAGTGATTAACTCATCTGGTGAAACCATCGAGTTGCCAGTGCGCTCCTCATTTAAAGAAGGTTTCGATGTATTGGAATACTTCATCTCTACGCATGGGGCTCGTAAAGGTTTGACAGATACTGCTTTACGTACGGCTAACGCTGGTTATTTAACACGGCGGTTAATTGATGTAGCTCAAGATGTTATCACTCGTGAGTATGATTGCGGCACCAAACAAGGTCGCGAGATGACAGTAGCTAATAGTGAAGAGATGGGCTTAACACTATCCAGCCGGATGTTGGGTCGTGTGGTAGCTGAAGACGTGAAAGATGGTAAAACCGTGATTGTAAAAAAGAACGAATTGGTGGTTGAAAAACATTTACCACTCTTAGAAAAAGCTAAATTGCAGTCAGTTAAATTACGTTCAGTGCTGACTTGTGAAACGCAGCGTGGTTGTTGTCAATTATGTTATGGCTATGATCTTGGTCATAATCGTTTGGTTGATGTTGGTACAGCTGTAGGTATTATTGCTGCTCAGTCCATTGGTGAACCTGGTACGCAGTTGACCATGCGGACTTTCCATACTGGTGGTGTGGCCGGTGGTGATATTACTCAAGGTTTACCACGCGTGGAAGAATTGTTTGAAGCCAGACCAATTAAACGCAAAGCTGTTTTGTCTGATGTTGATGGCAAGATTGATGATATTATCGAAACCGGTAAACAAAAAATTATCACCATCAAAGCAGTGCGTAATACCAAAGAAGTTTATCGTCGCACCAAAACCATGAAAGTTAAAGTGACCGATAGTCAAAAAGTACAAGTGGGTGATGTGGTTGCGGAGAAATCTGGTAAACCGGTGTTAGCGCAGAGTGCCGGTGCAGTAACTTTAACCGATCGAGAAATTCAGATCTTCAGTGAACAAGAACAAGTGGCCGAAATGCCCGTACCAGTCGGATACAGTATTTGGGTTAAACCAGGTGATCTAGTAGTACGTGGCCAACAACTCTGTGAAGGCAATCTTGATTTACAGGAATTATATGCCTTACGTGGTCGAGAATCGGTGGAACAATATATTGCTAAAGAGATTCAATATATTTATTCTTCTCAGGGTCAAAAATTAAATGATAAACACGTCGAAATTATTGTTCGATCAATGTTCTCTCGCTTCCGTGTGGTTGAAGCGGGTGATTCCGATTTGGTGGCCGGAGATATTGTCACGCGGGATATTGCTTTAGAAGCAGCCATTGAAGTGAAGAAGACAAATGGTAAAGCTCCGGAAGTAGAAAATATTCTACTCGGTATTACCAAAGCATCATTATCGACTGATAGTTTCTTATCCGCGGCTTCGTTTCAAGAAACCGCTCGGGTGTTGATTGACGCAGCTGTCACTGGAAAAGTCGATTATCTACGTGGTTTAAAAGAAAATGTGATTATTGGTAAATTAATTCCAGTTGGTACCGGGTATGGTGTAGATCACAAAGCCATGGCGGCCAAGATTGATGCCGAAGAGAAACAAATTAGAGAGAAACGTGCCGCCAAATCGCGTGAACGTCGTGAAGCCGAAATGACTGCTGAACTAGCATGATTCATCCACACGCTGATCGCTACATCTGGCAAACCAGTCGGGCGATACCGCGGAGTGTCTTGCTTGATCGCATACCGTTCTTAGTGACGGCTAATCAGGCCAATCAATTAACCTATCAAAAACACGTTTCTGTTTTGGTTGAAGGAGATACGATTACAAAAGTGTTACCGGCCGCGCAGGCTAAGCAGTATCGAACTAAAGTTGATTTAATCTACGATGCGGCTTTGCGGGGTGGGGTAGTGGTACTGCCGGGGTTTGTTAATGCCCACGCCCACCCGCCGATGTATTTGTTGCGCTCTACTACACTGTTAAAAGATCATCAAGCTACGACAGAAGAAGCTCTAGTTTATGCACGCAAAGTTGAACGGGCAATGACTTTGGCCGATCAAACTATTTCTGCCTTAGGCGATTTTACCGAGCAACAAAAGTTTGGTACCACCACAGTCTTGTCGCATTATCATACGCCGATCGCCACCACCACCGCAGCCAAACAAGCTTACATTCGTTTGGTTGATGCTATCAGTGTGGCCAGTAAAACTGATCCGTCGGCTAGTATCGCTAAAGCCGCGCAAGCCTTGCGCAAACATGATCCTTTATTGACGCATGGTATTACAATTCATACTTTAGAGCGCATGACACTACCCGAGTTGATCGAACTTCGGCGCTGGTTTGTGAAACATCCAAAATTGATTCTCACTATTCATTGCGGTGAAACGCAAACCGAAGTTGAGGCTGTGATTCAAAAACACCAGATGCGCCCGGTTGAAGTTTTAGCCAAAGCCAAATTGCTCTCACCCCGCTTAGTATTATCACACGCCGTACATTTCACCATTGATGAGATTAAACTATTGGCGAAATATCAAGTGGGTATCGCACATTTACCAACTTCGAACCGGTTACATAAATCTGGACAGTTTCAGTATGGTAATTTTCAGATTGCTGGGTTGGGTAAAAAATTAGCCCTAGGAACAGATAGCGTGATTTCAAAAAGTCGCTTAGATTTAGTTTCAGAAGCGTTTCAAAGTAAATTGATGCATCAAGATTCGCAGCACCCAGCAACGTTTGAGGAGTTGTTTTTGATGCTAACCAATCAAGGAGCCGATGTTGTGGGGTTAGGCAAAACGGTTGGTAAAATCTTACCTGGCTATAAAGCGGATATGACTTTTTGGAAACTGAAAGATCGTATGTTTGTACCGTTCGATCCAATGCAACCAGAAACCTTATTGGGTAATTTCATCACCCACGGTGGTTATACCGCCCGTGATGTCATGGTGAATGGCCGGTTTGTGATTAGTGGGCGCAGACACAATTTAGTCAATGAAAGTGAATTACTCACTCAATTAGAAGATCATCATCAAGCCTTACGTAAACGCGTAAAGTTGTGATCAATTACCCGTTCAGCGTATAATTCGGCGCATCGGACATGTAGGACAAACTATGGGGGTGACTTTCTTTTATACCAGCATTAGTGATGCGCACAAATTGGGCGCGTTCATGTAATTGTGTAATCGTTTCGGCACCACAGTAACCCATACCGGCGCGTAAGCCGCCCAGTAATTGATAGATCACAGCATCAGCTGGACCTTTATATTTTACCTTACCAACAATGCCTTCTGGTACTAATTTTTTTGTTTCTATCACGGACTCTTGTAAATATCGATCTTTGCTACCCAGTTCCATCGCTTCTAATGAACCCATGCCTCTATAAGATTTCATTTTAATACCGTTTTCGATTACTACTTCACCGGGAGCTTCATCAGTGCCGGCTAAAGCGCCACCCATCATGACAGCACTAGCTCCGGCGGCTAAGGCTTTAACAATATCTCCAGAATAACGAATGCCACCATCAGCAATAATTGGTATACCCGCCCAGTTGGCTTCTTTGGCACATAACATAATAGCCGTCAGTTGTGGTACACCAATACCGGCGACAATACGCGTAGTACAAATTGAACCGGGCCCAATGCCAACTTTAACCCCATCAGCCCCGGCTTTAATCAAATCTTTCGTGGCTTCAGCGGTGGCGACATTTCCACCAATCACTTGTATTTGTGGGTAGGTTTTTTTTAAATACCGCACCATGTCTAAAACACCTTTGGAATGGCCATGAGCACTATCTACAATTAGCACATCAACTCGGGCTGCGACTAAAGCCTCAGCGCGATGCATGGCTTTTTCTCCAACACTGACAGCAGCACCGGCTAATAAACCAGCTTGTTTGACTGCCTGAACTTGGGCAACTTGTTGCTCTTCCGGCATATTCTTATGAATGATACCTAAACCACCTTGTTTACCCATGGTTATGGCCATAGTAGTTTCAGTGACAGTATCCATTGGGGAAGATAATAATGGGATATCTAGCCGGATTTTTTTGGTCAGTTGTGTCCCTAATTGTACATCACGAGGCAACACCTCAGATTTTTGTGGAATCAATAAAACATCATCAAAGGTTAAGGCGAGTGGAAAGTTTAATAAATCATGCATATATTAAGAGCCAGTATAGGTAAGTTTACAGTCCACGTCAAGTGTGATATGAAAAGAGACACATGGCGATCATTGTTGACGGTCACACTATTGCTAAAAAAATATATCAGCGGATTAAACATCAAGTGCCGCTTTTGGTGCAACGTGGCATTCAACCTAAGTTGGGAGTGATTTTAGTGGGTAATGACAAACCATCACTCACTTATGTGCGTAAGAAAGGCGAATCGGCTACTGGTTGTGGGGTGGATTTCATTTTAATGCATCTACCGAGCCAAATTACCACGGCGCAATTGATTAATGAAGTGAAATCTTTACAACAGCCGCACTATAATCTAACCGGCTTAATTGTACAATTACCCTTACCGCGCCAGATTAATACCGGTAAAGTGCTAGAAAGTATTAACCCGAGCATTGACGTTGATTGTTTAACGCAAACCAATTTAGGTAAGCTGATCACCGGTAGTTATTGGATCGAACCACCTACACCAGGTGCTATCTTGGAGATTTTACGGCATCATCATGTGCCACTGGTCGGGAAAAAAGTTGTCATGATTGGTGCCGGTAGTCTGGTGGGTCGGCCACTGACCAATATGTTAATGCATGAACAAGCGACGGTGTCCGTTTTGAATCGATCAACCCAAAAACTAGCCGATTATACCAAAACCGCCGACATCATTATTACCGGCGTGGGTAAGAAGGGGTTATTAACTGGCCGCATGATAAAACCAGGCGCTGTCGTAATTGATGCGGGAGTGTCTTTTGTTGGTAAAAAAATGTCTGGTGATATTGATTTTACATCTGTGTCAAAACGAGCTAGTATAGTCACTCCGACACCCGGTGGGGTTGGACCACTGACAGTGGCTAAATTGATCGAAAACACAGTAAAATGTGCTATTAAACGAGCTAAATAATTCTATGTCCAAACGTATCTTAAAAGCACAGGCGATTATGGTGGTCGGTGCACAGTGGGGGGATGAAGGTAAAGGAAAAGTAATTGATTTCTTAGCTCCGACCGTAGATTACGTGGTGCGCTTTCAAGGTGGAAATAATGCTGGGCACACAGTAGTGGTCGATGGCGTCGTCCATAAATTACACCTGTTACCATCCGGTGTGTTGTATGCCAAGAAAAGAATTGTGTTAGGTAACGGCATGGTGATTGACCCAGAAGTATTATTATCAGAATTAGATAATTTTGAAACTAAGGGTTTTAAATTAAATTTGCTCATTTCCGAACGGGCACATGTTATTTTCCCGTTCCACATTATTATGGATGGCATGATCGATGATTATAAAGGTGTTTTAGGGGCCGGTACTACACGTCGTGGTATTGGGCCGGCCTATGCCGACAAAGCCGAACGGTTTGGTATTCGCATGGTTGATCTGCTCAATAAAAAAATCTTCCGTGAAAAGTTTGATCAGCTCTTTGAATTAAAAAAGAACACCCTGCAAAAATTATATCAGCAACGTATTCCACTGCACAAAGAAACTATCTTTCAAACCTATTATAAATTCGGTCAACGTCTTAAACCTTATATTGGCGATGTGTCATTAGAAGTGAACCGAGCCTTGGATTCTGGTAAACGAATTTTATTTGAAGGAGCCCAAGGTACATTATTAGATAACGATCATGGTGCTTATCCCCATACGACTTCATCCAACACAATTGCCGGAGCCGTTTGTACTGGAGTAGGTATTGGCCCCACTAAAATTGATGAGATTATTGGAGTAGTTAAAGCGTATTTATCGCGCGTCGGGTCTGGCCCCGTACCAACCGAAGCTAAGGGTAGTATGGGAGATTATCTGCGAGAACGCGGCCAGGAATATGGTACCACCACTGGGCGGCCACGGCGCTGTGGTTGGATCGATTTGGTACAATTAAATTATGCCGCCCGAATCAATGGGCTAACCAGTTTAGCGGTTACTAAAATAGATGTCTTAGGTGGTTTAAAAAATATTCCAGTAGCTATAAAGTATCGCTATAAATCATCTCTGCTTACTGAGTTGCCAGCCGATTTAGAAGTGATGCGGCATTGTCGGCCGGTGTATAAAGCCTTACCTGGCTGGAAAAATCTCACTGACGCGGATTTCACTACTATTATTACCCATGGTTATAAAGCCTTGCCTAAACACATGAAAGATTATCTGGCTTTTATTGCCGATCAGGTTAACACACCGGTCAGTTTGGTATCAGTGGGAGCCGAACGTAAAGCCACTATCCAAGTTCCATAATATTATGTCCGAACCGAAGTTAGATTTATCTACTTTATCCGATCAACAGATAGAAGCTCTTTTGGCACAATATAAAATTGGCTTAACTGTCACTGAGGCTAAGGCGGTACAAGACGTCATTTTAAAGCGCGTCCCAACTTTAACCGAGTTGATTGCTTTTGGCATTGAAGGCAGTGAACACACGTCTTATCGGTCGAGCCGAAAATATTTGAGCAATTTTTATACCAAAGGTCCGCATGTTGTGATCGGTCCGGGGGAAGATGCTGGTGCCGTGTGGATTGATCGAGTAAATGATATTGATTACACCATTGTGGTGGGGCATGAATCCCATAACCATCCATCTCAGGTGGTGCCGTATGAAGGAGCCGCCACGGGAATTGGTGGCTTAGTACGTGATGTGTTGTGTATGGGAGCAAAAGTAGTGGCCGTGGCTGATCCGTTACGGTTTGGTGATATCTATCTCAATAAAAATAAATGGGTGGCACACGGTGTGATAGCTGGTATCGGCGGTTACGGTAACCCCTTAGGCATTCCAAATCTAGCCGGGGACACATTTTTCAATGAATCATTTAATAGTAATTGTTTAGTCAATGTGGTGGTGCTGGGTACAGCCGCTCAGGCCGATTTAATTCATTCCCGTGCCCCCCTTAAGGCTGAAGGTTATAATTTTATTCTTGTCGGTAAACCAACCGACCACAGTGGGTTTGGTGGCGCCGCCTTTTCTTCAACCGAATTAAAAACAGCCAACGCCGCTGCTAATAAAAGTGCTGTGCAAGAACCCAATGCCTTCTTAGAGCGGCATATTCTTAGTTCAACCTACGATCTGTTCCGTATCCTAAAAGACCAAAATCTATTAAGCGAAGTTGGTTTTAAAGATTTAGGCGCCGGTGGGTTATTGTGTGCCTCAGTTGAGTTAGCTGAAGGCGGTGGTTATGGTGCCAAGCTTGATTTAGATAAAGTGCCAGTCGGAGAAGATGATTTAACGGCCGCTGTCATACTAATGGCGGAAACTCAAGAACGATTAATGTGGGTAGCTTCACCTAAAGCCACGGCAGTGATTCTGAAACATTATAATGAAACATGGGACTTACCTAAGGTGTCTAATGGCGCGCAAGCCGCTGTGGTGGGCATTGTCCAAGCCGGTAATTACACAGCCTCATATCACGGCGAAGTAGTGTTAGATGCCAAACCATCAGATATCACAGCCGGTCTACGTTATGACCGTGAGTTAACACCAAAAAAATATTCTGGCAAAGAACCAAAACTTGATTATGGTGATCTCACTGCGTTAGCATTGCGCGTGTTAGCTCATCCAGCGGTCGCCTGTAAAAAACCGGTGTATGAGCATTATGATAAAAATGTGCAAGGCTTAGTAGAAATAGAAGCGGGTATGGCCGACGCTGGAGTGATAGCACCCTTAGTTGAGTATGGTTCACAAGTTGGCGTGGCTTTAAGTGTGGATGGTAATCCACGCTATGGAAAAATTTCACCGTATTGGCAAGGGGTTAATGCTGTAGTGGAAAGTATGCGCAATGTTGCCTGTGTTGGGGCTACGCCGTGGTGTTTAACGGATTGTTTAAATTATGGTAACCCAGAAAAGCCAGAACAGATGTGGGAATTTGTCGAAGGGGTGCGCGGTGTAGCCGAAGCGGCGCGCGCCATTCATGTGAAAGGTTACGAACAAGCACCCGTACCCATCGTATCTGGCAATGTGTCTTTATATAATCAAGCGGAAGATCAAGCCATTAATCCATCGGCCATCGTCGGTTGTTTTGGTCGTCTAGCCGATGTCACCACCGCGATTACACCAGATTTTATTCAACCCGGTAATATGATTTGTTTAATCGGTGAACGCAAAGATGAACTCGGTGGCTCGGTCTTATATGAATTATTTCATGAATATGGTGCCAATGTCCCGCAACCGGATTTTAAACAAGTTGATCAGGAAATTAATTTTATCACTGATGTGATTGAACAAGGTTTAGTGCAAACTTGTCATGATATCAGCGATGGCGGCTTGCTCGTGACTTTAGCCGAGATGTGTTTTGGTGGCCGAGGTGAACTTAGAACCGGTATAAAAATTGATTTACAAACCGTGCCAGGGCAAGATTTAACTGTTGTGCAGAAATTGTTTAGCGAAACCGGTGGGTTTGTGATAGAAGTAGACCCCCAAGTGTTACTGGCCGTGCAACGTCATGCGCAAAACTTCCATATCACAGTAACACCGCTTGGTACGATCAGTGCTGATGAACAATTTATCATCACTGATGGAGCCAAAGAAGTTATCACACAGTCGGTGACAACTTTAGCCGAAACCTGGTTAAATGGTTTAAGAAACGTTTTATAAAAAAATAATTATTGTTTTATTATTATGGCAATCACATATAAAGAATCAGGCGTTAATGTTGAACTCGGCGATGCAGCCGTACAGAGAATAATTCCGCATGTGAAAACCACTTTCACTCCAAGGGTTTTAACTGGTTTAGGTTTGTTCGGTTCACTTTATGAAATAACCGATTTGGTAAAAGACTATAAAGAACCGGTGTTAGTACAAAGTATCGATGGTGTTGGTACCAAAATGGCTATCGCCGGTATGATGAATATGTACGATCAAGCGGGCCGTGATATGGTAGCGCATAGTTGTAATGATGTGTTGTGTCAGGGGGCTAAACCACTCACCTTTTTAGATTATGTCGCCACTGCCAAATTAGAACCTGACATACTGGAAGATTTAGTCAGAGGTATGTCGGAAGAATGTGCTCAGTATGGTATGTCTTTAGTGGGCGGTGAAACAGCGGAGATGCCCGGTACATACACCGAAGGCGAGTGGGATCTAGCTGGCGCTGTGTTGGGCGTGGTGGAAAAATCTAAAATTATTGATGGCAGTAAAATTCAAGTGGGTGATGCCTTAATTGGTTTAGGTTCAGAAGGTTTACACACCAACGGTTATTCATTAGCCCGCAAAGTATTTTTTGATATTAAAAAATTTACCGTGCGCGACGTCATGGCGGAATTACCACAATCAGTGGGTGCGTTATTAATGAAACCACATAAAAATTACACCAAACATGTGCTACCGATTTTAGATAAATATGAGGTGCATGGTTTGGCGCATATTACCGGTGGTGGGTTGATAAAAAATATTCCCAGAATTTTACCAGCGCATTGTTCAGCGCAAATAACCAAAGGCAGTTGGGAAATATTACCGATTTTTGAAGCGATTCAGCAATTTGGTGAGGTACCAGAAGATGATATGTATGTCACCTTAAATATGGGCATTGGTATGGTGGTGGTGGTTCCAGCCGCACACCGTGATCAAATATTAGCTGAGTTTAAAGCCCAAGCTGATTTAAAGACGTATTTAATTGGTGAAGTTATTGCCGGTAAAAAAGACGTATGTTTCGTGTAGCCATTATTTTATTTCCCGGTACAAACTGTGAAAATGAGACACGGCGCTCTTTAGTTAATGCTGGTTTAGAAGCAGATTTTGTTCGCTGGAACGAAGTAGCTAAATTAGCTGGTGGCTATGATGCCTATGTTTTACCAGGTGGCTTTGCTTATGAAGATCGTGGTCGGGCTGGCATCATTGCGGCGTTGGATCCGATCATGGAACATATTAAACAGGCGGCGGCGCAAGGTAAACCAGTGATTGGTATTTGTAATGGTTGCCAGGTGTTGGTCGAAACTGGTTTGATTCCTGGCTTAGCCAACAATGCTTTAGCCGGTGCTGTCGCCATCAATACACGGGTGAAAGGTGGGCAAATTATCGGCACGGGTTTTTATCACGATACGGTCAACATACAAAATGTGGCACCCCAAGGCCGCAGTTGTGTGACCACGAATTTAGCCGCTGGTGCGGTGATACCGGCAACGGTAGCCAATGGTGAAGGTCGATTTTTATTTCCACCAGCTTTATTAGCCGAGCTTGAGCAACATAATCAGATTTTATTTAAGTATTGCACCAGTGCGGGTGAAATTATAAATGAATTTCCCACTACACCCAATGGTGCCATGTGGGGGATTGCTGGTTTTTGTAATCCAGCCGGAAATGTGGTGGCGTATATGCCACACCCGGAACGGCTCGAACGCGGTGGCGAATCTTTATTTACTAACTTGCGTGCCTGGTTAGAACAAACCCCACCCCAAGAACCATATCAATTAACTTACCAACCACCGCAGACTGAGATTGCACCGTATCAATCGGGTAATAATTCCTTCCAAATGTTGGTTGATCTAATCATCACCGACAATGCGGCCAAAACCATTGAGTTAGCTCTTAACCAAAAAGGTTATGCTGTCAGTGTTAGTCGCAAAACTCATTATGAGGTTTGGCATGATGATACCGTGACAGATAATTCTAGTTTAATAACCACTTTAGTTGACAGTGGTGAATTATTAAACACCTCTAAAGAACGTTACACAACACAAGCTGCGACTAATCCTCATACTGTATCTTTCTTAGTTCGATACGCCGAAGATTTTGAAGGTAAAACTATAGCTGAAACATTACAGACTCGATTTGGTTTAACTAGTGTTAAGCATATCGATAAAGGGATTGTTTGGGAATTAACTTTTACTGAACCTGATTTAACCAAACGCATGCAGTTGGCGACCAATATTCTTAATACGCACATATTGTTTAATCCCTTTTCACAAACCTGTCACATCATTGTATGATTGATACTAAAAAAATCCACGATCAATTATCTCATTGTCTCACCAGTACTAATTTTACTGAATTATTTGGTAATAAATCAGTAAAAAAATATCAAGGTAAAGTGAGAGACACCTATGATTTAGGTGATAAATTATTATTAATAACCACCGATCGACAATCGGCTTTTGATCGGGTGCTGGCGGCCATTCCATTTAAGGGGCAAGTGTTGAATCAAATTACGCAATTTTGGTTTGACCAAACCACAGATATTGTACCGAATCATCAATTGGCCGTACCTGACCCAAATGCCATGTTGGCTAAAAAATGTACTGTCTTTCCGATTGAGTTTGTGGTGCGCGGCTTCCTATCTGGTGTGACCAGCACGTCAGCTTGGGTGGCCTATAGTAAAGGTGAACGAAATTTTTGTGGGAACATTTTACCCGATGGCATGGTCAAAAATCAACCCTTTGTTCAACCGATTATTACCCCTTGTACCAAAAGTGATGTGCATGATGAAAATATTTCTCCAGCTGAAATTGTCTCTCATGGTTTAATGACTCAAGCGGATTGGGATTACTGTGCTGATGTAGCTTTAAAATTATTTGCCCGCGGACAAACCATTACCAATCAACATGGTTTAACTTTAGTTGATACTAAATACGAGTTTGGCAAACTGCCAGATGGTACCATAATTTTAATTGATGAAATCCACACACCAGATTCATCGCGTTTCTGGTTAGCCGGCACCAATGAGCATATCGATAAAGAATTTTTACGCTTATGGTTTGTCGAACACTGCGATCCTTATAAAGATAAAGTTTTACCAGACGCTCCGGAAGAGTTGGTGATAGAATTATCATCACGTTATATTAAGCTATATGAGATGATAACGGGTAAAGAATTTATGTATCCAGATAGCTATGTTCCTGTAGAGACGCGATTGATTGCAGCTCTACAATTTGACAATCCCGTCAAATTGTAATAAACTTATCCTGAACAGCACAGTGTCGTGCCTGCTACACAATTAACGACATTTTATATGGTGATATTTATGCAATCCAGAGCTAAAAGGCTCTTGTTTTTGTTTATAGGCAGTTTGGTTATCATGGCGTTACAGGCTCAATCCGTAGCCGCAGAATACGCAGGCCCGGAGCTTAAAATCCCATTACCGTCAACGGACACTTGGTGTGTGAATACCGCCGTCAATGACTCAGGTGATTGGTATCACACGGATGAAGGAGAAAATTATGCTGGTGGCTATTATTCAGTTGATTTTGACGATAATATCGGAACAACTTGCAGCGACAGTGACCTTGAGGAGGATGTTAATTTATTGGCGGCAGCCAGTGGCACAGTCACACATGCTACCAACGAGGCTGTGGAGGGAGTATGCACAGAGAGAGGAATCAACTGCTACGTTGCCATCGACCATGGCAACGGTTATACCACATGGTATATGCATATGAAGAGCGGATCCGTGACCGTCAGTAAAGGCGACACGGTACAGCAAGGTCAGTTACTTGGTCTAATGGGTACTACTGGGCCAAGTACCGGAGAACATCTCCATTTTCAAGTGCTTTATAACGGCAAGAGTAAGTCGACCACCGAAGAGTTGAATAGGATCACTTTGGAAGGAATATTGATGGAGGATTATCAGGTTGGCCAATCTTATACTTCCAGTAATGAGGAATTAGGCACATGCGATTTGCCTGACTGGCTTTCTACATTCGTCGCTTCCGATTCTACTTCAACAAATAACCCTGATTTATCAGCGACCTATTTAAATGAAGATGATTCTAGTACGTCTATACTTCAAGTAGAAGTATCGATTGGATACGACTACAGTAATGGAGGCACAGAAGGGACATTTACAGTTAGTAAAGAAGATGGCTCTATATTTTCAACATCTGGTACCATGTATCTGCAAGTCGGCAGTTATGAATCCTATGGCACATCGCATGACGAAGCTGATATCGCATCGTATGTCAGTACAGGTGCAACTTTGACCGAAAACTTTAATAATTACTGCTCAGATAGTTATCCTAAGGAATATTATATACGGTATGAATCGGCTGACAGCGATGGTGACGGTAATAGTGACGGTTATGCGGTAGTTGGGCCAATCACTATAACTGAAATGGGAATGTGCACAGATAGTGGAACATGTCTGGGCTCCACATTAGTAGAGTCTAGGGACGAGGACAGTGATAGTCTCACAAACGGATTAGAATTGAACGATTACGGTACCGATCCAATGGATAATGATACTGATGGAGACGGATTAAATGATGGGGATGAAGTTAATACATATCTAACTGATCCGTTTGATTCCGATACAGATAGCGACGAACTGATGGATGGAATCGAGGTTGGTGACACCGGTACAGATCCCAACGATGATGACTCTGATGACGATGGCATATTGGACGGCCATGAAGAAATTGGTAGTACTGGTTCCGGTTCAACCTGTACTGATCCAGACGATTCAGACTGTGATGGCTTAAGTGACACCACAGAAATAGCCATTGCTACAGACCCTTACGACAGTGATACGGACAATGATGGTTTAACCGATGGTTGGGAAGTATCTCATGGCGAAGATCCGCATTCGGCCGATGGAGATGGTGATGGGTTGTTGGATGGTGAAGAGATAGAGTTAGGCACTATGACCGGTTATTACGATTCCGATTATGATGGTTTGTGGGACGGAGCAGAGCTTAATGATTACAACACTGATCCGCTTGATACCGACAGTGATGACGATACTTTAGAAGACGGCGATGAAGTAGATGCCGGTACCGACCCAGCCGATGCCGATAGTGATGATGACGGTATTAATGATGGTGTAGATGCCTATCCGTTATTACCAGCCGGTGAAATTGAAGCCATTTTAGAGGCAACTGGTAGTGCCACCAATTATGGAGCAAAAATTGCGATTGATGGTGATGTAGTTGTAGTGAGTTCGATCCGGGATGATCCTACCGATACCTGGGGATCATTTCCAGATTTAGGCAGTGTCTTTGTCTATCGCTGGGACGGTAGCCAATGGAATAACGAAGCGGAATTAACCGGTGATGATACTTATGATTTT
Organism: Patescibacteria group bacterium; assembly: GCA_041665365.1. Lineage (NCBI taxonomy): Bacteria > Patescibacteria group bacterium. The sequence continues at coordinate 4,695 of JBAYIY010000010.1, read as the reverse complement.
GGTCATTCCATTGCGCTGGATAATGATCTGTTAATAATTGGTGGAGATTCTAGAAGTGATTATCATTATGGGGCCGTTTATGTATATCGGTATGATGGTACTACCTGGAACGAGGAAACAACTTTAACACCCAGTACTGCGCAAATTAATAATGGTTTTGGCTATACAGTTGCCGTTGCTGGTGATTTTGTAGCAGTGGGTGCAAACGGATATACGGGTGATTATTATTATAATAACCATGGCTATATTAATGTGGGCGCAGTTTATACCTTCCATTATAACGGTAGCACTTGGAACCAATCCACCCAGATGGTTGGTACCGATACTAACTATGATCGAATTTTGGAAACGGATTTAACTAATCCGACTATATCATTAAGCGGCGATGTGTTGGTCATTGGTGACCAGAATTACAATGCTGACGGCAATGATGATGAAGAGGGTGGTGCCTACGTTTACCGTTGGAACGGTTCCAGCTGGGTACTAGAAACTACATTGACGGCTAGTGATGGTGGCCCAATGGATTCGTTTGGTGCTGCTGTAACGGTTGAAGATGATGTGGTTGCGGTCGGTGCACCAGGCGATGGTTATGATACTGGTGTCTCATCTGGCTCGGCTTATGTATACAACTGGAATGGCAGCACTTGGAATGAGACCGAGAAACTGACTGCCAGCAACCAGGCGGATTATGATTATTTTGGATCAACCTTGGATATCAGCGATGAATTCATGGTGATTGGTTCACCTTCGGCAGTGTCTGGTATGCTGGATATCGGCAAAACGTATACCTTTCGCTGGGATGGCGTTGCCTGGACGGAGGAAGAAGAGTTGACTGCTAGTGATTCTGGCGATGCCGATTACTACGGTAAACCGGTAGCCGTCAGCGGCGAACTGGTATTAGTCAGCACTGGTGGCGGTGGTGAAGCGGTATATATCTATTCGCGTCCTGATCCAGATGATGATAATGATGGTTTAAGCGATAGAGATGAAGCTACTTATGGTACAGACCCATTGAATCCAGATTCAGATGGAGATACCTTAGAAGATGGTTGGGAAGTAACGGCCGGTATCAGTCCAACTGATACGGATAGTGATAACGATACTCTGGCGGATAATTATGAAGTTGCGGTTGGTACTAATCCGGGTGCGGCTGATGAAGATGATGATGGATTAATAGATCCTGACGAATTAACTATTGGAACCAGTAGTGCTGATGCCGACAGTGACGATGATGGTATTAATGATGGGGATGAAGTACATATATATTTATCTGACCCATTAGATGCCGACAGTGACGATGATGGATTAACTGATGGTGCAGAAGTGACTGTCGGTGAATCCCTCGGTCAATTTACTGGTGACGCCGATAATGATTCATTTGGTAGTGCCGTGGCGGTAGCAGGAAACATTGCCTTAGTTGGGGCTTCGGCTGATGGTTCGGCTTACGTTTATCGTAATAACGGATCAGCCTGGAACCGCGAATCAAGGTTGACGGCTAGTGATGGTGGCGGAGTAGATTTATTTGGCAACGCCGTAGCCATTGACGGTGATGTGGCCGTAGTAGGTGCCCAATGGGCCGATGGCAATGTCACAGATGCCGGTGCTGTTTATGTTTATCGTTACAATGGTTCAAGTTGGGTACAAGAAGCTAAATTGATAGCCAGCAACGGTGGTACTTCATATGACAACTTCGGCAATGATGTAGCGATACAGGGTGATACCATTGCAGTGGGTGGACCGCATAATCGTGGTAGTGTGGCTCATGGTGGTGCTGTATATATTTATAAATGGAATGGATCTAGTTGGAATGAAACTCAAATTTTGACCTTGGCAGATAATAGTACTTATGGATATTTTGGTGATGATGTGGCCATGGATGGAAATTACTTAGTGGTAGGTGCGATTGATGATTATTGGAATTCTGGAGCCGCTTATGTGTATCGCTACAATGGTATTGAATGGGCAGAACAAGCCACGCTCACACCAAGTGATGGGCGAGTATCAGGTAATAATGTTGCTATTGATGATGATGTGGTTGTAGTCGGTGCAACTGGATCGGCGATGGTGTATCGGCGGAGTGGTACTACTTGGGAAGAGCAAGCTATTCTGACTGCTGGTGATGGAGTGATTAATAATCAATATGGTAGTGCCGTCGCCGTAACGGGTAGTACAGTTATAGTTGGATCACCGTATAGTACCAATGATGGTGAAACCGACAATGGTGACTCAGCTTACGTTTATCGTTATGATGGTACATGGACAGAGACAACTAAGCTTATATCGGGTGATGCTGGTGGCGCCGATAGTTTTGGTTCGGCTGTAGCTGCAGCTGGCAACCAAACAGTGGTTGGAGCGCAATCGGATGATGATTCTGGAGTGGGATCTGGCTCGGTGTTTTGGTATGATATCACTGCCCCAACCTATCCAGTAGCAGCTGACACTGATGGAGATAATATTACTGACGCAGCAGAAATTAGTGCCGGAACAGATCCGACCAACATTGATACTGATAATGATTTATTAACTGATGATGTCGATCTAGCACCACTCGTAGCCTTGGATTCTGATAGTGACGGGGTGTCTAATGGTGACGATTCTTGCCCGAGCACAACGTTACCATTAGATGCAGGAGATATTATTAATGAGTATGGTTGTGCCGTACCGTCAGTGGATACTGATAACGACGGCGTAGGTGATTTTGAAGATCTCTGCCCAGACACCAGCCCTTTGGCTGGTACGGATACAGTGGCTAGCACTGGTTGTGCTTTGTCACAGACCGATACCGATCATGATAGTTTAATGGATTATTATGAAACTATTATTTACGGATCAGACGTTAACGATAGTGATAGTGATGATGATGGTTTAAATGATTATGACGAGGTAATAGAATTTAACACCAATCCAATCGATGCCGATACGGATGATGATGGCATGGCCGATAATGTGGAATTAGGTGGTGGAACCAGAAGTGAAGTCTACGCCAGTGATGGTAACTCTGACGATTACTTTGGTTCAACTGTAGCCTTAAGCGGTGATGTCTTTGTAGTCGGAGCGGCTTCACACACAGGAGGTGGAGCCGCCTATGTTTATCGTTTTGATGGATCAACCTGGCATCAGGAAGCAAAATTAACCGGCAGTGATGTCACTTCGGGAGACTACTTTGGCTACACCGTGGCTATCAGTGGCGATGTGATTGTGATTGGAGCACATCAGCATAACATTTCCGGAGCCGCTTATGTGTATCGTTATAACGGCTCAAGTTGGAGTCAGGAAACCAAACTCACCGCCAGTGACCGCAGCGGGTGGAGTGATTATTATGGCATATCCGTGGCGGTGGATGATAATACTATTGTCATTGGAGCTCAACCAAGACATAGTAATAACACCGGCACAGCTGGAGCCGCTTATGTGTATCACTATAATGGTTCAAGTTGGAGCCAACAAACTAAATTAATACCGAGTGATGGAGTAGACAGTGACTACTTTGGCGGAGCAGTCTCGGTTAATGCCGAAACTATTCTAGTGGGAGCGTATGGTCACGAAGTGGCCGGCTTATTTTATGCTGGTGCTGCCTATATCTACCGTTACGATGGTTTAAGCTGGAACGAGGTAGCACAATTAACCGCCAGCAACAATCGTGTTACTGCATATTACGGCTCAGCCGTATCTATTTCGGGTGATGTGGCTTTAGTTGGTACGGGAAATCGTGATGCAGCTTACATCTATCGTTACGATGGTTCTACTTGGAATGAAGAAAGTATTTTTGCAGAACCTGGTATGGGGTTTGGTACAACTGTTGCAGTGGATGGCGATTTAGCTTTAGTGGGTGCGTATCAAAATTATTTAGGGACTAGTGCTGGTTCGGCTCATCTCTATCATTATGCTGATTCCAATTGGGTTGAACAAACTGAGTTGACCGCCCGAGATGGTCGCACAATGGATAATTATGGTTATGCCGTATCACTTGATGGCACCACTGCCGTGATGGGTGCTCAGCGTGATGATGATAATGGTACCGATGCAGGTTCAGCCTATGTGCGCACCGTAGTTTATTATGCTAATGCAACAGATCCAACCGATGATGGTATTGATGATATAGCGCCAGTTATTACTGTGCTTGATTCTAATCCAGTTACTATTGAATATGGATCTGTTTATACTGACGCCGGAGCCACCGCCTTAGATGATGTTGATGGAACAATCGCAGTATTGTCAGATGCCAGTAGTATCACAACAACAACATTAGGCATGCAAACTGTTACTTATACGGCCACTGATTTATCCCAAAATACCAGTTCAGCCACGCGCACAGTCAATGTTGTAGATACAACTGCTCCAACTATTACTCTCACTGGAGATAATCCACTGACGTTAACTCAGGGAGATACGTATGTCGAATCCGGTTATATTACCACTGATGCTGCTGATGCAACTCCTGTAGTAATAATTACTGGATCAGTTGATACTACTGCGGTTGGTTCTTATACTCTAACCTATACTGCGACTGATGATGCAAATAATTCTAATTCAAGCACTCGTATTGTAAATGTTATTGCCGCTTCGGTGATTGTACCAACACCAGAGCCAACACCAGAGCCAACACCAGAGCCAACACCAGAGCCAACACCAGAGCCAACACCAGAGCCAACACCAGAGCCAACACCAGAGCCAACACCAGAGCCAACACCAGAG
>JBAYIY010000009.1 GCA_041665365.1 Patescibacteria group bacterium | reverse complement strand
TTAGGGATAAATATTGGTTCTGGTGTTGGGTATTAGGAGTAATTGGTGTTAGTATAGCGCTAATACTCACTTTGTTGAGATATAATATCGTACCATTGGATGCTGTGATTATTCGTGCGCAACCACACTGGAGTTATATCATAGATACATTGGCCGGTTGGTATTTCCCAATTTTTGCTGGGGCATTTTTTGTACTGGGGATTATTTTAAGTTTAAAGAAAATCAGGAGCTATCTGGGATTAACCGCCATAGTGAGTATAACCGTGTTGGTTTATTTTACATTTTTTAGTCATCGCTGGGATGCACAAAGATATATCAGCATTGTGGTTCCGGCCATCACTTTAATTACCGTAGTGGGATTAGTAACTACCATGAAGTTTCTCTATTCATTATTACCAGGGCGAAATGTATTTCGCGTCAGTTTAATTTTACCGTTAGTTATTTTGGTCGGACCAGCCTTGTCTTTTAAAACCGACTTTACAACTACAGAATTGGGTTATGCCGACATGAAAACTGCCTACTCAGATGTAGTCGATCAAGTTCAGCCTGGTGATATTGTCTTAATGCAAGGGCCCAGATTCTTTTATTGGCCAGATAATTCAATTCCGGTTTATCTCCTGGGTGGTTATAAAAGTCTGTCTCTGACTGAATTCAAAGCCTTGACCGAAACCAGTGACACGGGGGTATATGTGGTATATAACACAAATCATAAACGACATCTCAGTGATAAAGTGCTGAACTATATTGCTAAACACTTTAAGAAAATATATCAACCCACCGAAACCAACGTCTTGATCTATTATTTGAACCGAGCAAAATAATAAAACAGTGAACGCAGATAAATTTTCATATTCTTCCATTTTGGTAATTTACGCACACTTGTACCTTTACGGTGCATAATAGACACGCTGGTTAAACATCTGATTGGCCAGCCCGCTTTATGCAATCTATAACACAAATCAACATCATTATAATATAAAGGGAAGTGTGGTTCATCGAATAGCACACCCAATTGTGCAATAGCGGTGCGTCGTACCATTAAACAAGCGCCGGCAGCTTGCTCGATATCAAAATCTTGATCAAATTTATTGTCTAAATATAAATATTTTTTTGTGGTATTAAACATTATGGCCGGGATTCTTTTGTGCAGTAATCCTAAGGGAATATCATACCAGTGTGGTAGGCGGCGGTGCATATGATATTGCGTCGATCCATCCAGGTTTAATAATTTTACAGTAGCACCACCATAATTTGGATGTTGCATTAACCAATCAGACATGGCTTTAATCGCCGGACCATTCACTATTGTGTCTTGATTTAATAATAAAACCAGATCGGCTTTAGTTAAACTATAGCCCTGATTATTACCGCCTGCATATAAACGATTAGTGTTGTTTTTAACTAGTTTAATATCTGAATATTTTTCTAAATAGGCAACACTGTCATCACCTGAGGCATTATCAATCACAATAATCTCCAGCGGAATAATTTTACTAGCCTCAAGCAGTGAGTCTACACACGCCACTATTTCATCGCGGGCATTCCAGGATAAGACAATAACACTTACCATATATTTTTTCTAAAGACAAAAGTTAATTGGCCAATGCGCATCGCTAACACATTAACAAATTTGAAATACGTATAGCCTAACTTAATTGGTAAAAGATTTATGATTGTATCTGATAAATAATAATTTGGCCAGAATAATATTTTATACCAGTAGTAAGTTAAAGTATTTTTAAAACCCGCCTGATAACGCAACAGATGTGGAAAATATGTTTGGATAAATTGCTTGTTATGTAATTGCGTAATCAACATGTTGCCGTAGTTTTGGCGGAGACGTTTCAGTAATAAACCGCGGCAAAATTTGGCGTTATTGTGTGTGACAATCATGTTTGAGTTATACACTAAGCTTAAACCCGCTAAATGGGCGCGGGCACCGAATTCCATATCGCCACCATATTTAAGCTCTGACGTAAATTGACCAATTCTCTCGATTACTTTGCGTTTAATGGCCAGATTTCTAGTATCAACTCGTTTTAGTTTAGCGGTGTTGGTGAAAGCAGCAATGTTAGCTTCATACATTAATTGTTCTAAAGCGGCTACTCGGGTAGCCGGGGCACCAGCCGAGAAACCCATCACTCCAGCGATATTATCATTTTCTAGTGTGGCCTGAATTTGTTCTAACCAGTCAGGTTGCACGGTACAGTCAGAATCAGTGAAGGCGAGAATATCACCAGTGGCTTTAGTTAGGCCAGTATTTCTTGCCTGATAAGAACCGGTGATGGGCTCTTTTAAATAAGTGAAACCAAATTTTTTCACGAGCGGTTCAACCCAAACGGTGTTACTATTTTCTACTATAATCACCTCAACAGTAAAATTATGTATGGCTTGTTTAATACTTTCTAAACACTTGGGTAAGTAGGGGTCATTATAGACCGGTATGATAATGGAGTATGTCATAAATGTTGTAGCCAACCAGCCTGACTAGCTCTGATTAAATCAGCTAAATGGGAACCTTTTTTTAATCTCTCAAGGAAAAATATAGTAAAATAATAGCAAAAAAAATAGCTTAGTTGAAGGGGAGAGGCAAATTTCTTCATAAACCAAACCATGTTCCGGGCAATAAAATAAGTCCGAAAATTATTCGCCTTGGCATGAGTTAGTTTGGCCATGGGTACTACCACACAATTCCAACCGTGCTGTTTAGCTTGCAGACACCAATCGGCTTCTTCATAGTAAGCAAAATATTTTTCCGTGAGCTGACCAATTTCTTTTATAGCCTGAGTTCTCATCATAAAACAATTACCAACAATACAATCTACTGGAGTCGGTTGAGTGGGTAGTGTTTTGTGACTACGCACTTTACCGGTCCAGAGTGAAATACTGGCCCCAGCTGATTGGATAGTGCTATCTTCGTTATAAACCACTGGTCCAGTGACAGCTGTCTTGGGGTGTTGCTCAAGATACTGCACTAGGGGAGTGACAAAATCAGTATCAATAATAGTATCTTGGTTTAGTAATAAAATATAATCATATTTATTAGATAATTTGTTTATATTATGATTGTTACCACCAGTAAAACCTAAATTTATATCGCTTCGTTCGATATTAATATGCTTAATATCTCCAAAAACCTGTTTGAGTTTTACAGATTCATCTTGATCTGAGCCGTTATCTAACACAAAAATGTCAGCTGGAATATGGTGTTTGATTAAACCCTGCAAACAGCGCGTGGTTAATTCAAGGCCATTCCAGTTAAGTAAACTAATGGCTACCATAAGTGTTTAAAATATTTTCTGGCGTCTTTATACATGAGTACAGCTAAGAGTAATTGTGTTATTAAAGTGGCAGTGGCCGCTCCGCTTAAATTGTACCAATAAACTAATATAATAGTTAATGGAATATTTATAATTGAGGCAATAATAAAATTTTTAGTATAAAGTTTTTCCTGACCAATCGCTTGTAGGCTATTACCCAAAGGAGCCCAGAAAAAGATCGCTAACGTACTCCATAATAATATTCTAAACGGCAGCACCGCCGGAGCGTATTCAGGTTTAAATAATAGACTAAATATAGTCGGTGCGGCCAATGTGCCAATGATAACTATAGGCCAACCCAACAACATAGTTAATTTTAATAGTGAAATGATTTTTTGTTCAGCTTCAGGAAATTTATTATCGTGCCATAGTTTAGTGATTACTGGGAAAAAGGCACTAATTAATAAACCGATTAAGGCCGTTAAGAAAAAAATTGGTTTATAGGCAGCGGTATACCACCCAACCACTTCTTTGGGATTAAACCAACCGAGCACAGCCGAATCAAAATAATTAAATTGCGCATTGATAGCAATGCTAGTGGCAAAAGGTAATAGTAGCACAGCTAATGTCTGAAGAGTTTTTTCACTAGGTAAGTTTGGTAAGGTAAATAGTGTGTTACGAACTAAATATAGACTAACTAACCAACCCAGTAGCGCACTAATTGAATAGCTCAAAGCAATTAAAGGTAGTGACCAATGTAAAATTATCCCTAAGGTTAGACCAATGGCTTGAAACACCGTGTGAATAATTTTACTAATCCCTTCTAACTGCATCTGTTGTGTACCGCGGGCAATACTATCACTAAACATGCGCGCAGACATGATAATAATAGCCAAACTACCAAACACTACGGTGGTCAAATTTAGTTTACTACTAACGGCTACAATTAATATGGTTAGCAACCAGCTCAAACTGGAACCAAGTAATTTAAATTTGATAAGTTGAGTTTTTTCTTTCTGCCAAGCTGTAACAGATTGGGCAATCAACCTGGTGGTGTAGGTGTGGATACCGAAATCGGCTAAAACAACGGTTAAGTTGGCAATAGCAAAGACATAAGATAATTCACCGAAATTAGAGCTACCCAAACTGTTGGCTAACCATACGACGACACCAAACAGAATGAAGCGGCTGACAAACTCGCTGGCGATTAACCAAGTAGCATTATGCTTGATGGATAAGGCGGTCATAAATTTGTTTTAAGGTAGCTGTTTGATTTGACCAACTAGATTGCTTGACAACAAAATCTTGCATGTGTTTTCTATAGTTTAAATCAACGGGTTGTTTTAAGATTTTATCCAAATCTGATAAAGACTCTATATAGGGATTAGCTTTTCTAAGTGCAATTGGTATAACACCGGCGGCCATATAATTTAATAGTTTACCACTACCCTCAGTTGATTCGATTGGTTTTGGTTCAAGGCCAAATTTGGTTGTCACTAACACATTAAGTAAGTTTTCGTACGGTACAGTGAGCCAGGTGAGTTTACTAGCAATGCCAAGCTGCTCAGCCTGAGTATGCCAATAACCCGTCACATCATTAGCAATTAACAGACATTTTACATCGAGTGATTGTAAAATGGTAAATAATAAATCTGTCCCTTTTTGTTTACCCAACCCGCCACTATAAACTAGATCATACTTATAATCTCCAGTGAGATTGGGTAAGGTACTACTGATACCATCAGGCAAAACAGTAATATTTTTTTTAAAGTGATTCGAACTGGCTACGACATAATCGGCGCTAGTTAGACACCAATTTTCATATATTTTACCTAAGGGTGATAATAATTTCCAGATCCCTCTATAACTGGTTAACTCTTCACTTAAATTGCTTTGTAAGTCTAATAAAATAGGGATACGATAAAAAAAACGCACCCACCAGGCAATGAACATACCTTCATGTAGGTGAGCATGGATTAAAACCGGGTGTGTTTTTTTAGTTATGTGCAAGGCTTTTAATATTAATAGTTTATCTAAAATAATTTTTGATAAAGCCGGACCAGCCGAAGTTTTTTTGTACCAAAACAAATTAGCCGTTCTTGTAATATGAGCTGAACCGATTGATCTACCTAATGGATAGGTGACTAATTCGGCTTGATAACCTAAGTTTGAAATAACTTTGAGTTCTTCATAGATTCGAATATGACAACCCCGATCAGAAAAGTACGGCGTTGGGGCGATGACCAAAATAGTTGCTTTAGCCATTGGTAACGATAGTTTTGATGGTGTAAGGTTTTCTACCCTCACTATAGTATGATTTTGCTAATACCTCGGCGATTAAACCGGTAATAAAAAGTTGTAAGCCAGCCAGAATTGACAGCACGGCAATCATTGGCCAGATGCTGGTAGAAAGCGGGTATTGCCAAACCAGTCGAGCTAGGGCTAACAAAAATAATAAGATACTACCGGATGACATTAATATTAAACCAAGTCCGCCAAATAGATGTAATGGGCGATACGAGTAATTTCTCCAAAACCAGAGACCTAATAAATCAATAAAGGCTCGAATAATTCGGCCGGAACCATATTTGGATTGTCCGGCGCGACGGGCCTGATGTTCTACAACTATTTCTCCAACTGAGAAGCCACTCAAATGTAAAATGGCTGGAATAAAGCGATGACTCTCGCCATACAAATTCACATCCTCGAAGCAGGATTTTTTGTAGACCTTTAAGGTACATCCGGAATCATGAATACTATCATGTAATAATATTTTTCTTAATACTAGCGCACCATAAGAACTAATTTTTTTTCCAAACCCATCTTGCCGGTTCTTCCTCCAACCAGACACAACATCATATTTGTGTTCCTGCATGTAGTTGATCAATTTTGGAATCTCTTCTGGAGGATTTTGTAAGTCACCGTCCAGTGTCACAATCACATCACCCTTGGCTTGTTTAATACCGGCGTCTAAAGCAGCGGTTTGACCAAAATTCTTCCGTAAGGTTATTACAGTTATACTGGGCAGTTCAGCTAATAGTTTGCTCGTATTATCAGTACTGCCATCATCGACCATAATGATTTCAAAATTACCAGACAGTTTTTTGGTCACGTCCAAAAGACGCTGGTGTAATTCAGGTATATTTAGGGCTTCGTTATATACTGGTACAATAATGCTATACATAAAACAGCGAGACTATACCAGTATTGCGCCCTTTTGGCAAGCCCGATATACTGTTTTCATGTCATCTGTACGGGTGGTTCGTGTTATCGGGGGATGTTTCATTATTCTAAGTTGTGTCTGGATAGTGTATTTGTATTTTGGCGGTAACGGTACGTTGCAGCTTAGTTATAATTTTAATGATACAAAAGGATCGGTGTCGGCTTTTTCGCCACATGGTCGGGCTTTAGATATTGAGCGCAATCTAGATAATGGTGAAACATATCAACGTTTAGTTGGAGAACCAGTTTATTTTACGGTTGATTTACCCGGTGCCTTCGATCACGTCACGGTGACACTGCGTTACCAAAACCCGAACCAAACAGTTGTTGAATTAGGCGTCAAAAAAACTAAGGATGTCGATCTCTTTGATTATATTATTCAACCACTAGAAAATAAGTTAGTAGATAATAGTGACTGGTCGAGACTAGAAAATGATGAATTAATTTTATTGCAGAAAGAGCCGGTCTATTCTTCCATAGATGACTTTATTAAAAATCCACCCCTAGATAAAAAAGTCGGTACGTATTTAGCACCGCCGACACCGGAATTTGTTGATCCAGATTATATGCCTAATCCAGCTACCGGTAGTGATATCAATGTGCCACTGCGTGGTAAACATGAATTTTATCTCTATGCTGCAGCGGGTGAAGATATTTCAGTTATTTTATCTACAACCAACTTAAATGTCATACCGGGCGAAGATCCAATTATAATGACGCTGTTCAGAAATGATGCAGCGGTGGTGACATCAGAAAATTCATCCCTCCAGTATCTTGCAGATACAGCCGGGGTTTATCGTTTAAAGGTTGACACAACGGATGACATTATAATAACCAGATTACAATCAAATCAGGAACGGCTAGTGGTAAATAATACGGCTTTATTAGCTGAATCAGCGACGCCAGTGACGATTAATTCCGATGGAAACTGGTTGACAATGATGGCTAAACATCCGGCGGGCGTTGGAATTGTACCAATGTATGATAGAGATTTTTTGTTGAATCGCGTTGATGTGCCAGTGACCTGGAACAATCCAATTACACGATATCATTTCACTGCAGTATTCCCACATGGTGATGTTTATTTGGACAGCGATTCTTACTTAGCTTTACCTGGTGCAACAGAATTTGATCCCTGGTTTGGTTTTAGACCGATTGCTAGATCAAATGATGGGGCTAAACTGGATTATGTTTTGAGTCGTAAATATTCCGAGCCAAGTCGTTTACGTGGTTGGACAACAGCGACGGCATCGTTCGATTTAACCGGTGTGACACAAACTAGACCAAATCAACTCCAGTTTATGTTATCGGCTCCGGGTTTAGATACGGTTCCGATTGGATTAAAAGTCAGTTCAATTGATATAACGGCCGAACAAACACCTTTGACAATAACATACCTATGGCAAAAACTCTTTGGCGGGAAATAACTATTACGTTTACCATTTGGTTGTTACTGATGTACACATTAGATAGTGTGTTGCATGGCTTTGTGTCAATTATTATGCCGTTGAATCTATTGGGTATTGTCTGGGTAGCCAATTTAATTTTGTTGTGGTATTATCAGCGGCGATGAAAGGCATAATATTAGCCGGTGGTAGCGGTAGCCGATTGGCGCCTCTGACCAAAGTAACGAGTAAACAACTTCTGCCGATCTATGATCAGCCGATGGTTTATTTCCCTTTACAAACCCTTATTAAGGCTAGCATTAAAGATATATTGTTTATTGTCTCACCTGACCATGCCGGCGATTATTTAAACGCCCTTGGTTCGGGGGCACACTTTGGTTGTCGTTTTACTTACGAGATTCAAGATAAACCGGCTGGTTTAGCACAGGGTTTGTCACTAGCCGAAACATTTGTGGGTGGGGATAGCTGTATGATGATTTTAGGCGATAATATTTATGAACATGATTTTACTGAGGCGGTCAAACAATTTACCTCCGGCGCTCACATTTTTGTTAAAGAAGTACCAGATGCGGAACGTTTTGGAGTAGTAGAAATGGATGAAAATAATCATGTTTTGAGCATAATCGAAAAACCGAAGCACCCCAAAAGTAACTTAGCTCAAACCGGCGCCTATATTTATGATGAGCATGTCTTTGATATTATTCGACAATTGAAACCATCCCACCGCGGTGAATTGGAGATTACTGATTTAAATAATCTTTACTTAGAGAAGGGTGTTCTCACAGCTAGTTTGATTGAAGGGGAGTGGATTGATGCGGGCACCTTAGAAAGCTTATTTAAAGCTGCCGAATTTCGGCGTAAACATGTCATATGAAAAAAATTATTTTAACTAAGCAAGATTACCAACCAAAACCTAAAATTGACGGAGTCAAATTAGTTGATTTAAAAGTTTTGCAAGATGACGGCGGTTGGTTTTTAGAACTGGGTCGCTTTCAGAAACATGTCTTGGAACATTTTCCAGAATTCGATCTAAAACAAATCAACCTATCAGAAATGGATCCCAGTGTAATCAAAGCTTGGCATATCCATCACCAGCAAGACGACATTTGGTTTGTGCCACCCAGCCAAAGATTATTAGTGGCACTGCATGATATTAAAAATCATGTCACCATGCGGTTTGTGTTGGGTGGGGGTAAGGCTCAGTTATTGTTTATACCGCGTGGTATTGCTCATGGAGCCACTAATTTATGGAAGAAACCAGCCATGATTATATATTTGGTTAGTCAACATTTTTCCGCCGATCCAAAATTAAGTGATGAGTATCGTTTACCATGGGATCAGTTTGGCGTCGATATTTGGCAGCAAACCAAAGGGTAATATGAAGTTATTAGTGACCGGTGGAGCTGGGTTTATTGGGTCTAATTTTATTCTCTATTGGTTGAATAAATATCCAGCTGATCAGGTGGTGAATTTAGATAAACTCACTTATGCCGGCAATCTAGAAAATTTGGCTAGTATCTCGGAACAACCAAATTATAAGTTTGTTAAAGGTGATATTTGTGACAGTAAGATAGTGAATACTTTAGTGCAGACTTGTGATGTGATAGTTCATTTTGCGGCTGAATCGCATGTGGATAGATCCATAACTTCACCAGGTGAATTTATTCAAACTAATGTGGTTGGCACCCAAATGTTATTACAAGCTGCTTTAGAGTATAAAAAAAGATTTCATCATGTATCGACCGATGAAGTATTTGGCACATTGCCCTTAAGTAGTTCAGCTAAGTTTAACGAATTATCACCATATAATCCACACAGTCCATATTCTGCCTCTAAAGCAGCTTCAGATCATCTCGTGCGTGCCTATCATGACACCTATGGGTTACCAATCACCATAACAAATTGTACTAATAATTACGGCCCGTGGCATTTTCCGGAGAAGTTTATCCCACTGGCTATTACAAATTTAATGTTTAATAAACCTGTCCCAGTTTATGGTCAAGGGTTAAATGTACGCGATTGGTTGTATGTGGAAGATCATTGTCGGGCGATCGATCTAGTCTTGAAGAAGGGTGTAATTGGAGAAACATATTGTGTGGGGGGTAATTCAGAAATAGATAATTTATCTCTCGTTAAGCTAATTTTAAAATTAATGGACAAACCAGAATCAGCGATTAAATTTGTGACAGATCGACTCGGTCATGATTTACGCTATGCCATGGATTACAACAAAATAGAACGAGATTTAGGTTGGCAACCCAGCGTGGATTTAATCACTGGTTTAAAACGAACCATCACGTGGTTTGAAAATCATCGTTCATGGATAAAAATACAACCATAGTTCTATTTGGCGGTAATGGTATGTTAGGCCGCGCCCTACAAGTTGCCCTAACAGGCTACCATCTGATTAGTTTAAAACACTATGATGTTGATATCACAAATAAAACCAAAGTATTAGAAAAAATTTCTGAGATTAAGCCAGATATAATAATAAATGCTGCCGCTTATACCAAAGTAGATGATTGTGAAACCAACCAAGAGATTGCCATGTTGGTTAATGGTCGGGCACCTGAATTTATCGCTCAAGCGGCTCGGGCAGCTAATGCTAGTCTTGTGCATTACAGTACTGATTACGTTTTTTCCGGAACTAAACCGACTGGTTATTCAGAAACTGATCAACCCGACAAACCGGTCAATGTTTATGGAGCCAGTAAGTTAGCTGGGGAGCGCGCTGTACAACAGTGGGAAAAATCATACATCATTCGTACTGCTTGGTTATATGGTCAACATGGTCCAAACTTTGTTGACACGATGCTAAAACTGGCTGATTCTAAACCAGAACTAACTGTCGTGAACGATCAACATGGTAGTCCAACTTATGTAGTTGATTTGGCTGAAGCTACTTTAGAATTATTAGAATCAAATCAAGCTTTCGGTATCTATCATCGAACAAATAATGGAACCTGTACGTGGTACGAATTTGCTCAAGAGATATTTAAACAGACCAAGCGAACTATAATGGTAAAACCATGTGCCAGTGAGGCTTTTCCTCGTCCGGCACATCGCCCGAATTATTCCATTCTACTAAATACCAAACTACCAGCGCTGCGCTCTTGGCAAGACGCGCTCGCTGATTATTTAGCAACCTCCAGAGGATAACTGTAAACTGTCGTTTGATTTTTTAGCAACATGGCTTTAGTGGATTTGTCATAACTCAATTGTGTGATGGGTTCAGGTAATGAACTAATTAATTGATCATGATAATCTGTCTGCTCACGCGTATCAATAATATGAAATTCACTGGCCGTAGAGTAGGCAATATATGGGGTATCATCAATCCAACTAGCCGCTGTTATGGGTTGGCTTAATCTGATTATCGTTTTTTTATTGGCACTAGTTTTAATATCAAGACTGTATTTGTTTAATGTCAAACCATCACGTAAATTCGGTTCAGATATGGCTGTAGTAGAGTCAATTTTAAATAAACCATGATCAGGCCACAACCGAATGGGCTCTAGTATGATTGTGGCACTGGGTTTAATTTCTAGAGTATAGTTGATTGGATAATAACCAGTAGCTTCAATTGAGAAATGATATGTACCGGGTAATAAGTGTGTAAAACTTCCGGCAGTTTTTGTGCTACTTTGGGCATCTGGTAGTAATAATACAAGCATGTTGTTGGCTGGCTCAATCGCAAAACGAATACTGCCGGTGGGCACTAATTTCCATTGTTGTGCATCAAGTCGATAACCGGAACCATAAATCAAAATATAAACTAAACAGATGAGAGCAGAGATTACTACACAAACAAAGATGAGTTGACGCGTTCGACTAGACATCGTAGACTCATTGTACATGTCCAAGTTTATTATACAAGGTGGTCATAAAATTAGTGGAATCATTCCAGTTTCTGGAGCAAAAAACCATGCTCTCAAGATGTTTGCAGCTGGCTTACTGAGTGATCAACCGCTAATCTTAGATAATGTTCCGGAGATCGAAGATATTTTTCGTTTAACTGAAATTATGCGTGATATTGGTGTTGATATAAAGCAGCTCGATCATGCTCAATATCAAATTACGACACCTAAAAAAATTTTCACTGAGTTGTCGGCACGCTTGGTACCACAATTACGGGCCGCCATCTTGCTGAGCGGCCCATTATTGGCACGGTTCGGTAAAGTCACCTTGCCGCATCCAGGTGGTTGTGCCATTGGCAAACGCCCAATTAATTTGTTTATTGATGCTTTTCAGGCCATGGGTGCAAAATACCGCTGCGTCAAAAATAAACATATTCTCATCGCACCAACTACTGGTTTACATGGGACGCATTATGTTTTTCCAGTGATCAGTGTAACAGGCACGGAAACATTAATGTTAGCTGCTGTCTTGGCTAACGGTGAAACTGTTATTGAAAATGCGGCGCGTGAACCGGAAATACCAGCGCTGGCAGATTTCCTCAATGCGGCTGGTGCGAAAATTTCCGGCGCCGGTACGAGTACTATTCATATTCAAGGGGTAAACCAACTCTCCGGTGGTAAAGCTCATATTATTCCAGATCGTATTGAAACATTGTCTTTTATATTTTTAGGCTTAGCGGCCAAAGCCAAATTAACTATCACAGCCTGTGAGCCAACCCATGTTGCTGTGCCTTTGCAAATTTTACGCGATAGTGGAGCTAAATTTACTGTTACAAATGATAGTATCACTGTTCATCCCTGGAAGACATTAAAACCATTATCGGTTATTACTCGTGAATATCCCGGTTTTCCAACTGACGGACAATCACCACTAACCGTATTATTAACGCAAATACCTGGCCAAAACGAAGTTATCGAAACCATTTATACTAACCGGTTATTTTATACCGATGTGTTAAACCGCATGGGGGCAAACATTACCATGCACACTTCCCAACATATTACTATTCAAGGTGGTACGCCCTTGAAAGGGAAGCAAGTAGAAAGCCCAGACTTGCGCGCCGGTATCGCCATGATTATCGCCGGAGCCATTGCTCAAGGGACAACTGAAATTGGCAATGCCTATCAAATTGATCGTGGCTATGAAAATATTGATACGCGTTTACAGCAAATTGGTGTCAGAATTTCTAGGGAAAAATAGGAGTATTGCTGGAAGTAAAGTAAGCTGCTAAACTACGAAAGTTATGTCGACTGAACGATCAGGAAAATTCTTTATTTTGTCTGTCTTAGTACTCACTATCAGTGCGGTGGCTTTTACCGGTGGTTATGGCGCTGCGTTAATCACTCAAAGTGCTGCGGTTAGTAGTCCGGCATACAGAGAACCATTGAAATCCGACATGTTTTGGAAAGTCTGGAATGCTGTAAAAAAGAACTATGTTGAACAACCAGTGGAAGATGAAGTGTTGTATTATGGGTCACTACGTGGTTTGGCGGGCTCGGTAAATGATCCCTATACAGTTTTTTTTGATCCGACGGAAACGAAGGAGTTTAATACATCAATTACCGGTAGTTTTGAGGGGATTGGTGCTGAAATTGGCGCCAAAGATGGTCAAATTGTAATTATTACACCATTGCACGGTACACCGGCCGAAGCAGCTGGGTTACAACCTAATGATGCTATCATTAAAATTGATGGGGCAGACACAGTCGGATTATCAGTTGATGAGGCGATTCAAAAAATTCGTGGACCCAAAGACACAGTTGTTACCCTAACCATCTATCGTACCGGTATGGATAATTTACTCGATGTTCCTGTCACCCGCGCTGCTATCGACATACCGAGCATGGAATATCACACGGTTGATCAATCTGGCAAAACTATTGGTGTATTATCTATCTCCATCATTGATGAAACCTCCACTGAGGATATGCGCGAAATATTGAATAAAATACTTTTAGACATGCCCGATGGTTTAGTCCTGGATGTGCGTAATAATCCCGGTGGTGTTTTGAATAAAGCCATCGACATTGTATCATTCTTTGTTGAAGATAGTGTCGTCGTATCTGAGCAAGATAGTAGTGGTGCAATTAAATCTTATCGTACGACCGAAGCCAAGATGGTACCGGATAGTTTGCCAATTGTCGTTTTGGTAAATGGCGGTAGTGCCTCCGCCGCTGAAATTATTGCTGGCGCTTTACAAGATACCAAGCGGGCTCATCTAATTGGTACAACTACATTCGGTAAAGGGTCAGTGCAACAACTACAGGAATTTCCGGATGGTTCAAGTTTAAAAATGACCGTATCACATTGGTTAACACCAAATGGACGGACAATAAATCACACTGGGATAACACCAGATCAAACTTCTGACGATGCCATGACCAGTGCGCTAGAATATCTGACTAACAAATGATATAATAACTCTATGCAAGTAATATTGAATAAAACCGGTCAACTAAAAGTAGTATCAGATGGTTATGCCAGAAACTATCTTTTTCCGCAGAAATTAGCCGTTCCCGCGACGGAAGCCGAAGTGGTGAAGGTCAAGAAAAATCAGAGCGTAGAAGAGGCTGTGGCTATAAAACAGGCTGAATTAAATGCGGCTTTAGTGGAAAAACTTAGTCACACCAGACTAACGTTAACGTTACCAGCTAATGAGCAAGGTAAATTATTTGCCGCGGTGCAGAAATCTGATGTTGCCACCGCCTGTAAAACTCAGCGTATGGATGTGACGGAAGATATGATCAATTTACAAACCATCAAACAAGTAGGGGAACATACTGTTGCGGTTCAGCTGCCCGGATTACCCGTGGTTGAGTTAAAATTAACCGTTCAAGCCGCATGAAATACATCTTTGTCGTTGGTGGAGTGATGTCTAGCGTAGGTAAAGGTATTACTGCCGCTAGTGTGGGTAGAATTCTTTTAGCCAAAGGTTTACGGGTTACAGCTGTTAAGGCGGATCCATACATTAATCTTGATGCCGGCACAATGAATCCAACCGAACACGGTGAAGTATTTGTGACCGAAGATCGCGACGAAACCGATCAAGACCTTGGTAATTATGAACGTTTTTTGAATGAAAATATTTTGTCAGTAAATTATATGACCACCGGTCGAGTGTACGACACTGTCATACGAAAAGAGCGAAATTTAGAGTATAAAGGTGCCTGTGTAGAAGTGGTTCCACATATTCCAGAAGAAATTATTAAACGTATTAAAGATGCTCAAAAACAAGCCAAAGCAGATGTTACTATTATAGAAATTGGTGGCACGGTCGGTGAATACCAAAATATTTTGTTTCTAGAGGCGGCGCGCATGATGAAAACACGTCAGCCAAATGATGTGTGTTTTATGTTGGTAAGTTATCTGCCGATACCGGAACGGGTAGGAGAAATGAAAACGAAACCCACTCAGTCAGCCGCTCGAGCTTTAAATGCCGCTGGCATTCAGGCCGACTTTATTATTTGCCGAGCCGCCAAACCATTAGATAAAAAACGTCAAGAAAAATTAGCCACGTTCTGTGGTATTCACAGTGAGAATGCTATTTCAGCGCCTGATGTGGATATGATTTATCAAATACCCCAAGTACTAGAAAAACAACAGTTAGGTGACAAAATATTAAAACAACTTCATCTTAAAGCTCGTCCGACTCATTTACAGAACTGGAATGCCATGGTGAAGCGGGCTATGCAGGTCACTAAGCCGTTAAATATTGCCATAGTTGGAAAGTATTTTGGCACGGGTGAATACACTTTGTCTGATTCATATATATCAGTTATCGAAGCACTAAAACATGCGGCCTGGTCTCAAGATCGTAAACCGCAGTTAACCTGGATTGACTCTGAAGCCTATGAAACTAATCCAAAAAAGGCTAAGGAATTATCAAAATATGATGGCGTGATTGTACCGGGTGGTTTTGGGACTCGTGGAGTTGAGGGGATCATCACAGCCATCCATTATGTGCGCGTTTCTGGCATCCCATATTTAGGCTTATGTTACGGCATGCAGTTAGCTATGATTGAGATTGCTCGACACGAGGCCGGTTTACTAGAGGCTAACACCGTGGAAATGCGCCCAAATACGCCAGAGCCGATTATTCATATCAACCCAAAACAGTCAGAGAATGTTAAGTTAAACCATTATGGCGGAACCATGCGGTTAGGCTCATTCCGGTGTGTTGTCCAAAAACAAACCAAGGCTTATCAAGCCTATGGTAAAGCCGAGATATCCGAACGCCATCGCCATCGTTATGAGTTTAATAATGCATATAAAGAAATCCTAGAACAAGCTGGTGTAGTGTTTTCTGGAATTAATCCAGAACAGGATTTAGTTGAAATAGCTGAATATACCAAACATCCCTGGTTTGTTGGAACCCAATTCCATCCAGAGTTTAAATCACGTCCATTAGAACCACACCCGTTGTATACAGGTTTCGTGAAGGCTTGTTTGAAAAAGCAGTGAACGAATAAAAGCAGTGAACGAATAATATTCGTTCACTGCTTCTTTTAAGCGACGTTTACAAACTGACGACGAACGATTTTTCCAGTGAAGCTTTTTACTTTTCTGATAACAAAGCTAACTGTGCCAGTTTTGGCGGCGTACAAAGTGTCATCTTCACCGCGTCGGACATTCTTACCGGGGTGATACTTGGTACCACGTTGTCGGATAATGATATCACCAGCTTTGGCAGTTTGACCGCCATACACTTTTACACCGAGTCGTTTTGATACTGAATCGCGGCCTAGCGCTGTAGAGCCGCCTGCTTTTGTGTGTGCCATACGTGACGATGTTAACAAGGCTTTACAAGCCTGTCAAGCATGTGGCATACTGTGCCCATGCTGACACTCACCAACAAAGAGTTTAACGAGTTAATTGTCTATCCGTTTACAGGTAAAAATTGGTTTGTTTTGATAGGTTTACAAGGTGCAGTACTGATGCTGCTATGTCCATTTTTGATCGGTATTCCATTGATCAATGGCTTCATGATTGCACATATTCAATCTGGTATTAATGGCACAAAAAATTATCCGGAGTGGGATTTTCAACTGTATTGGAAGTTGGGCTGGAAAGCGCTCGTAGCCGGTTTAGTTTACGGTTTGCCAATGATATGTTTTTTGCTCCTCTACGCAGTAATTCTAGTACTTGGAACCCTTTTAACCGCACTTATTAATGATGATGCAATCTTAATAATGTTCATGATCGTTTCATCGTTGTCATCTGTATTATTTTATTTGGTTTTCATAATGTATGCGCTATTTAATGCGGTTGTACAAGTGGCTACTAGTACAAAAATAGCAGCCGGTGGGTCGATTGCAGAGGCGATTAATCTGAAAAAATTTGTCTGGCCATTTTTAAAAGCCAATATATTTAATGTCGTGATTATTTTCCTGATCGGTTATTTTGCTTCACTAGTCAGTGGGCTAGGTGCGGTGGCCTTTTTTATTGGCATGTTTTTTACCATGCCGTTTGCGTTTGCTCTGATCGGTTACGGTTATGGCATAGTTTATCGGTTATC
Organism: Patescibacteria group bacterium; assembly: GCA_041665365.1. Taxonomy (NCBI): domain Bacteria; species Patescibacteria group bacterium. The sequence continues at coordinate 44,402 of JBAYIY010000009.1, read as the reverse complement.
TCCCGTCAAATAAGGTATGGAGATGGAGCAATTAGTCGCGTTATGTAAACAACGTGGTTTTATTTTCCCTGGTAGCGAAATCTATGGTGGCCTGGCCAATTCGTGGGATTACGGACCACTTGGCGCACAGTTACGGATGAATATTAAAAATGCCTGGTGGAAAGAGGTCGTGCAGCAACGGAGTGACATGTATGGGCTAGATGGAGCCATAATCATGAATCCAAAAGTATGGGAAGCCAGTGGCCATGTTAGTACATTTCACGACCCATTAGTAGAATGCAAGCAGTGTCAGCATCGTTTTCGAGCTGATCAATTAACCACCAAACAGTGCCCTGATTGCTCTGGTGAATTGTCGGCGCCGCGCGAGTTTAATTTGATGTTCAAAACTTATGTCGGTCCTGTATCAGCGGACGCTAGCCCGGTATATTTACGACCAGAAACGGCTCAGGCTATGTTTGTAAATTTTAAAAATATTATTCAGACCATGCATCCAAGATTACCTTTTGGGATGGCGCAAATTGGCAAAGCCTTTCGTAATGAAATCACGCCTGGTAATTATATTTTTAGAACTTTAGAGTTTGAACAAATGGAAATAGAATATTTTATTCAGGCTGATACCTGGGAACAACATTTTGCCGACTGGAAAAAGTTCATGTTAACTTGGGCTCGTACAATTGGGATAGATGTTGATAAATTGCATGAATTAGATGTCCCTCAAGCAGAATTAGCTCATTATTCTCAAAAAACGATTGATTTTGAGTTCGATTTTCCCTTTGGTCGTAAGGAACTATGGGGCTTAGCCTATCGGACAGATTTTGATTTAAAGAATCATAAATTAGATTATACCGACCCGATTGACCCAAAGAATAAATTTACTCCGCATGTAATTGAACCAACTATGGGCGTGGATCGTACTTTATTAGCTTTATTAGTCAGTGCTTATCATACTGAAAAAGTAAATGATGAAGACAGAGTTGTCTTAAAATTTACGAAGGAAATGGCTCCATACCAAGTGGCAATTTTACCCTTATCTAAAAAACCTGAATTACAAAAGGTGTCTCAGCCTCTATTTCAAGATCTATTAAAAACGTTCCGCTGTAATTATGATGAAACCCAAAGTATTGGTAAGCGGTATCGCCGGCAAGATGAAATTGGTACGCCATATTGTATCACGGTGGATTTTGAGTCATTAAACGATCAGCAGGTTACTATCCGTGAGCGTGATACTATGCAGCAAATTCGTTTACCTATTAACAAAGTAAGTGATTATCTCCATGATCAAGGTCTCTAAAAAAATTCTCAACAATAAACTAACGGTTTTAACCATCCCGCAAGACACGACGGATACTGTCACTGTTATGGTGTTAGTACCAGTTGGATCACGCCATGAAGTGCCACACAATAACGGTATTTCACATTTTCTCGAACATTTAATGTTCAAAGGTACTGAACGTCGGCCTAGTACGCTGGAGCTAACCAAACAACTTGATGCTGTTGGTGCAGAATATAATGCTTTTACCTCAAAAGATACTACTATCTACTATATTAAAGTAGCGGCCAGTCAACTGGAGTTAGCTTTAGATTTATTTTCCGACATGTTGTTTCATTCTTTGTTTGATCCGGCTGAAATTGATCGTGAGCGCGGTGTGATTTTGGAAGAATTAAACATGTATGAGGATAATCCTTTAATGCATGTTGATACTTTATTTGAAATGTCTGTGTTTAATAAAACCCACCCCTTAGGTTACGACATTGGTGGTAAAAAAGATAATATTCGTAAATTACCCCGCCAAGCGTTCATTGATTACAAAAAAACTCATTATTCACCGGCCGCCATGCATTTAGTAATAGCTGGTAACATTGATAAACGCGTGTCACGGTGGGTTAAACAATATTTCGGTGATCAACCAGCTGGTCAAGGTAAGCCGTCATATAAACATTTCCAACCATATCAAAAGAATATTCAATTTAATCATAAATATAAAGACACCAAACAAACTCAGCTTGCTTTAGGTGTTTTGGCACCGGGTTTACGTGAAGACAAACAGCTGGCAACCTTATCGGTGTTATCTACCATCCTGGGTGGCAATATGAGTTCTAGATTATTTATATCAATTAGGGAAAGACAAGGCTTGTGTTATGTCATTCACAGTGATATTAGCCCGTACGTTGATAGCAGTGCCTTAATGGTTCAGGCAGGAGTGGATAATGAGCGCGTTTATCCAGCCATCATTGCCATTGTTGAGGAGTTAGCAAAACTTAAAACAGATTTAGTGACAACAGAGGAGTTAATAAATGCCAAAAACTGCATGGCTGGTCAGACGGCTATAAAATTAGAAAGTTCTTCCGCTCTGGCTGGATATTATGGCAAACAATCTGTCTTGCTTGGCACTTTACTCCCACCGCAAAAAAAACTAGCTCTAATCAACACTGTCACCAAAGCAGATATTCGACGTTTAGCTCGGCATTTGCTAAACTTTAAACAGTTAAACATCGCCAGTATTGGTCCACAACGGCAGCTGGCTAGTGTGGCAAAAAAACTTACATGTTAGAACAACGCGCTCCCACTAATATAAATATTTCTAGTTTAACGATTGCTAAAATTGTTTTGCTTGGTTTGGCTTTAATAGTTTTTTGGTTAATTCGGGATGTTGTGGTAATGATTTTTGTCGCTTGGGTTTTATCGATGACATTACAACCCTGGGTAAATTTTGTGCAACGTTTTCATATTCCTCGTTTTGTTGGTATTTTATCGGTCTATATTCTGGCAGTTTCTATTGTGTGTGGCTTTTTTATTGTCCTGGTACCGGCTGTAACCACAGAGTTAACCAGCATCGCGCAGAATTTTCCAAGTTATTATGAGCCGATTCAAGCAGCCTTGAATCAAATTAGACATACCGGAGAAACTATTGGTTTGGTTGATACTTTGCAAACTACTCTTAATAATGCCGTAAAAAGTGTGGCCCAGTTACCCTCTGGTATTTATTCAGCCGTTGCATCTGTGTTAAATGGTTTGGTGGCAGTATTAGCTGTATTAGTAATTGCTTTCTACATGACCAGTGAAGAGAACGCCATTAAGAATTTTATTCAATCAATTGTGCCAATTAACTACCAGCCTTACGTGGCACATAAGTTCAATCAAATCCAACAACGCTTGAGTAATTGGCTATGGGGTGAGTTAGTATTAATGATCTTCGTTGGTACCTTAACCGGATTAGCGTTATGGTTACTAGGTGTAAAATACTGGTTGGTATTGGGTATCGTTGCCGGTTTACTTGAATTTATTCCCGTAGTTGGCCCGGCAGTGTCCGCTGTCCCGGCGCTTTTTTTCGCTTTTACCGATTTCGCTGAGGCACCCTATAAACCATTTGTGGTGCTCGGTATTTTTATTTTGATTCAACAAATTGAGAACCAATTACTGGTGCCAAGAATTATGAAACAAGCCCTGGGTGTGAGCCCAATCATTATCATCATTGCTTTGTTAGTGGGTGTAAAATTAGGTGGCTTTGTTGGCGTTCTTTTATCCGTACCGTGTGTGGCTATATTAGATGTTTTTTTGCAGGACTTCATGGAACGCAGACAGCATGAAGAAAATCGCTTAGAAGCCTAGTTTATGGCCAAACCATACTATCTCACAACGGCTATACCGTACGTCAATTCAAAGCCACACGTCGGTTTTGCGCTGGAACTCGTCCAATCCGATGTGCTAGTTAGATATCATCGTATTATTGGTGATGATACGTATTTTTTAACTGGTGTTGATGAAAATAGTTTAAAGAATGTGCGCGCCGCCGAACAAGCCGACTTAACTGTGCAAGAGTTATGTAATCAACACGCCGCTAGTTTTCAAGACTTGGTTAAATTACTAAATATCACAACTGATCAGTTTTTTCGCACATCATCCGAACAGCATCATCGTGGAGCGCAGGCCTTGTGGTCAGCATGTCGACCAGAAGATATTTATAAAAAAACCTATCATGGCTTGTATTGTGTTGGGTGCGAAGCTTATTACACGGAAAAAGATTTGGTAAACGGGTTATGCCCTGAGCACAATACGAAACCTGAGGAAATCCAAGAAGAAAATTATTTCTTTAGATTATCCTCTTATCAAGATCGTTTGAAACGTTTGATTGAATCTGGTGAATTGTTAATTTATCCCAAATTTAGAAAAAATGAAGTACTGTCTTTTATTAATATGGGGCTGGACGATTTTTCTATTTCACGGTCACGTGGGCGCGCCAAAGATTGGGGAGTGGCCGTACCGGGTGATGCTGAGCAAGTGATGTATGTTTGGTTTGATGCTTTGAGTAATTACATCACAGCACTTGGCTATGGATCAGGTGATACAGCCTTATTTAAAAAATATTGGCCAGCCGATTTACATGTGATTGGTAAAGGCATATCAAGATTTCATGCCATCTATTGGCCGGCCATGTTGCTCTCAGCGCATATTGCTCTGCCTAAGGCACTTTTTATTCATGGTTATGTTTCGTCTGAAGGCAAAAAAATGAGCAAGACATTGGGTAATGTAGTTGATCCATTCGAGTATATTCACAGTTATGGCGCGGATGCAGTTAGATATTATTTATTAAGAGAAATTCCGCCTGTAGAAGACGGTGATTGGTCTGAAGCTAAATTTATTGAGCGTTATAATGCCGATTTAGCTAATGATTTGGGTAATTTAGTTAGTCGCGTATCAAATATGGTGGAACGTTATTTAGCTGGTGTCTTGCCGGCCATTGAATTACCAGAGCCGGAATATCAACTGGAAGATGTTAACCAACTCACTAGCCAGTTTCGGTTTAATGAAGCCTTGGAGGCCATTTGGAAAATTGTGCGTCAAGCCAATAAAATGGTGGATGATGAAAAACCTTGGGAGTTATTTACTAAAAGTAATCCAGAAAAACTCAGTTTAGTATTAGCTAAATTAGTGGTTTTAGTGCAAGATATTGGCTTAGCCCTAGAGCCATTTTTACCAGATACTGCTAAAAGTATTCAAGAGCATTTTGCTCAAGATCACATTAAAAAAATGCCCCCTTTATTTCCCAGAATTTTATAACATACCTTTATGAACATAGTTGATTGGATTATATTAAGTTGGTTAGGCCTAAGTTTTCTATTAGGCACAAAATCATTCAACATCCCTTTCTTGGCTTTATTGAGTAAATTAATTGGTGGCTTATTAAGTGTGATAATAAATTTAGTACTAATAACCGTCCTGTTTGGATATTTAGACACTATCTCATTACCAAAAGAAGTCAGCACGGTTATTGAGAGCTCTTTTTTAGGCACGTGGCTTACTATTATCGGTACAGTTCTATATGGCTATATTAGTGGATACACACACCCACGTTAATTTTCAGCCTTTTCTCAATGATTATCGAGTAGTTTTACAACGAGCCATTGATAAGAATATTGGATTAATCAATGTTGGAACACAATGGGAATCATCGCAACGCTCCGTGCTCATCGCTGATGAATTAGGTGGCGATATTTATGCGGCGGTTGGTCTGCATCCATTACATTTACTCGAAGATGTAGTTGAAGCACAGGCCATTGGTGAATCGGTGCAAATCATTAAAACACGAGCCGAAACATTTATTCCTGACAACTATAAAAAGCTGGCCTTATCATCTAAACGAGTTAAGGCCATAGGTGAGTGTGGTTTGGATTACTACCATGGCCGAGGTTATGCTGAAAAACAGAATGAAGTATTAAGACAACATATTGAACTAGCTCAAGACCTAAAATTACCGGTGATTATTCACTGTCGCGATGCGGCCACACACACAACGGACACAGTGGCTGCATTTGATGATTTACTCAAAATCCTTAATGATTATAAAAATAACATAACCGGGACAATCCATTGTTATACTGGCACACCACAGTATATTCCAAAATTTTTAGAGTTAGGTTTTTATATTGGTTTTACCGGAATTGTCACTTTTCCGAGTGCCAAAGAGGTGCAGGCCAGTGCCAGATTAGTGCCACTAGATCGTTTGTTATTAGAAACCGATGCCCCATATTTAGCGCCAATACCAAAGCGCGGTAAAAGAAATGAACCTAGTTTTGTGGAGTTCGTGGCGCGTCACCTGGCCGATATTAAAGGTATCAGCTATACTGATTTAGTTAAGCAAACTACTAAAAACGCTAAGGATTTATTTCATATTTCATGAATCTTAAAACTACAACATTACTCGATTTGACCCATACTGAGCATGCGGTGTTATTTAAGGATAAAAAATTTCCTTGGGAAATTTTGTTAGCTTTAAAAAGCTATGTGGATAACTTAACAAAAGGAAAGACTGATATTATTTGTGGTAAAAATGTAGTCATTGATTCTCAAGCCAGAATCGAAGGACCGGTAGTGATCGGTGATAACACCACGATTGGTTTTGGAGCCTATATACGCCCGTACAGTGTGATTGGTAGAAACTGTATTATTGGGCATGCCACTGAAGTAAAACACTGTTTGATCTTTGATGATGTGGTACTACCTCATTTTAATTATGTGGGTGATAGTGTGGTGGGGTATAAAGTACATTTGGGTGGGGGAGCGGTGTTGGCAAATTTTAAAACTGACGGCAAAAATGTAGTGATTGTCACTGAAACAGAAACAATTGACACTGGTTTACGTAAATTTGGCGCTGTGTTGGGCGATAATGTTGAAATTGGATCAGGTGCTATTCTTAATCCAGGTACCATTATTGGTAGAAATACAACTATTTATGCTGGTAGTAGTATTAGAGGTTGCATATCCGAAAACAGTATCGTAAAACTACGCCAACAGATTGAGATTGTACCGCGTCACCAGTAGAGACATGTTTATTTGTGCCATTTTTTGGCAACATGCAGTTTGGCACGTTCAGCTTCGAGTTGACGCTGCAATAATGTATAGGTATTGAGATCAAGGTCGGTGCGCTCTTTAAGATCTTGCTCGAGTTGTTGGGTTCTACTTTCCGCGGCTGTGATGTCGATATCTTGAGCATGTTCGGCTGAATCGGCTAACACGTAAAGAGTATTTTTATTTACTTCTACCAAACCACCACTGACGGCCAAGGGGAATTGTTTGTCATCGTTACGAACAATTAATTCACCGGCGGTGAGCACACTGACTATTTCAGTGTGATTTGGTAAAACCGTGATCTGACCCATTTGCGTGGGTAAACTAACCCCGTCAACTTCCTGCTCAAAGACAGTTGTAATCGGCGTAACCAGTTTGAGCTGTAGTTTCATATTATTCGGCTTTAACTTCTTCAATGCCACCCTTCATGTAGAAGGCTTGTTCAGGCTTATCGTCGTGCTTACCGGCGATAATTTCGGAGAAAGCGCGAATGGTGTCGGTTAATTTGACGTATTTGCCTGGTGCTCCGGTAAAGGTTTCAGCCACAAAGAAAGGTTGTGATAAGAAACGTTGAATTTTACGAGCCCGTGACACAGTCATTTTATCTTCATCGGTTAATTCTTCCATACCCAGAATAGCAATAATATCTTGCAGGTCTTTATAGCGTTGTAAAACCTGCTGCACCGCTCGAGCCACCCGATAATGTTCCTCACCAACAATCTGCGGTGACAAAATGGTCGAAGTTGAATCTAATGGATCAACCGCTGGATAGATGCCTAATTCAGCCAAGGAACGGTTCAATACCACGGTGGAATCTAAGTGAGAAAAGGTGGTGGCCGGAGCTGGATCAGTTAAGTCATCGGCTGGCACGTAAACAGCCTGTACAGAAGTAATTGAACCATTTTTAGTCGAGGTGATCCGCTCTTGTAAGCCACCCATTTCTTGAGCCAACGTTGGCTGGTAACCGACGGCTGATGGAATGCGACCAAGTAAGGCAGACATTTCTGAACCAGCCTGCGTGAAACGGAAAATGTTATCCACGAAAAGCAATACATCCTGGTGGTCGACATCACGAAAATGCTCAGCAATGGTTAAACCAGTTAAGGCTACGCGAGCGCGGGCGCCAGGTGGTTCATTCATTTGGCCAAAAACCATGGCTAGTTTTGGTAAAACACCGGCATCTTTCATTTCATGAAACAAATCATTACCTTCACGAGTTCGTTCACCGACACCGGCAAAAACCGAGTAGCCACCGTGCGCAGTAGCAATGTTGTTAATCAACTCTTGTACAATAACGGTTTTACCAACACCGGCGCCGCCAAATAAACCGATTTTACCACCCTTGATAAAGGGGCAGATTAAATCGATGACCTTAATACCGGTTTCGAGAATTTCTACTTTAGTAGATTGATCTTCAAATTTTGGTGGTGCTTGATGAATACTATTGCGTTTAACAGAAGTGGCAATAGGTTCACCACCATCTATTACATCTCCGGTGACATTAAAAATTCTACCGAGTGATTCTTTACCAACTGGCACAGAGATGGAGCGGCCGGTCGCAACTACTTCTAAGCCACGCTGTAAGCCATCAGTTGAGCCCATGGCAATGGTGCGCACTGTAGATGACCCAACATGTGCCTGGACTTCTAAGACAATTTTTTTACCGTCTAGGGTAATTTCTAAAGCGTCTAACAGGGCGGGTAACTCACCTACAAAGGCAACGTCTACCACTGGCCCGATTACTTGTGATATTTTTCCGTTCGACATACCGTGTGAATTAATAATAGTTATATAAGTTTATTAAGCGACTGCGGCTGTTCCAGCTGAGATTTCAGCAATTTCTTTAGTAATGGTGGCCTGGCGTGCCCGATTAAAGGCCAGTACTAATTCATCAATCATATCACCAGCCGCATCAGTAGCGTTCTTCATCGCTAACATTCTGGCACTATGTTCAGACGCATTACTTTCTAAAAGAGCTTGGTACAGCTGAACTTCAGTCAGGCGCGGTATGACGTATTCTAACACATCAAGTTTATTTGGTTCATAAATGTAATCAAGCATCGTTGATGTATCGACTGAAATATTATCGACCGCCGCGGTAATGCTACTAGCTTCTATCAAGGGAAATAACTGTTTTACCACCGGAGTTTGTAAGACGGTTGATTGATAATCGGTATACGCTACCAGTACTCGACTAGTTTTTCCCAAGGCATATTGTTTATGTAAATACGCAGCTATTTCAGCAATAGAGGCGGTAGTCTTGGCACTATCATCTTTTACATAAGCGAACTCTGCTTTGATACCAATATTATTTAAAGTGCTAACGCCTTTTTTACCAATCGCCACTACAGTAACATTATCTCGCCCAATTTCTTTAATGATTTGAATGACTTTTTTTATCACGTTAGAATTAAACGCTCCACACAAACCTCTGTTTGATGTGAACAAAACTATCGTGGTATGTTCGCCCTTGGGTTTATCAAAAAAGATATTAGATGAATCGGTTGGCTTCACTCGTCTGATAATATCCCACAGTAAATTCGAATAGGTGCGTGTATTCAAAGCCGATTGTACGGCGCGACGCATTTTGGCAGCCGAAACCAGCTCCATCGCTTTTGTTATCTTTTTGGAGTTTTTGATGGACCGTAACCGGTTTTTTATTTCACGACCTTGTAATGCCATATTACCGCGCTAGAGTGTTTTTATATTCTTTAATAGTAGCTTGTAGTTTTTCTTCCCAGGCATCATCGAAGGCTTTATCAGTACGAATCTTTTCAAATAGTTGTGGTGCGTGTTGTTCAATGTATGTAATTAAATTGCTACTAAAACTTTCAATAGTATGAGCCGGTACGTCATCGGTTAAACCTTTGGTGACAGCATATATTTGCACCACTTGATGCTCAACGGCTAATGGTTCAAATTGCTTCTGTTTAAGTAGCTCTTCTAAACGTTTACCACGTTCTAATTGTTTTTTGGTGGTTTCATCAAGATCAGAACCAAACTGGGTAAAGGCTTCTAATTCACGAAATTGAGCTAGACCAAGCCGCAAGGTACCGGCGACTTTTTTCATAGCTTTAATCTGAGCCGCACCACCGACACGAGAAACTGATAACCCAACGTTAATGGCTGGACGGAAACCCTTATTAAATAAATTGGTTTCTAAATAAATCTGCCCGTCAGTAATCGAAATCACATTAGTCGGAATATAAGCTGACACATCATTACCTTGGGTTTCAATAATCGGTAGGGCAGTGAGTGAACCATTACCGTTGTCTTCATTTAATTTTGCAGCGCGTTCTAATAAACGTGAGTGTAGATAAAATACATCGCCTGGGTAAGCTTCTCGGCCGGGTGGGCGACGGAGTAATAATGAAATTTGCCGGTAAGCGACGGCATGTTTGGAGAGATCGTCATAAACAATTAAAGCATCTTTGCCATTATCCATAAAATACTCACCCATGGCACAACCAGCATAAGGTGCTAAGAAAGATAATGCGGCCGGCTCAGCAGCACTGGTACATACCACCACTGTGTATTCCATAGCGCCTTTCTCTTCAAGTTTAGCCACCAATTGAGCAATTTTACTTTCTTTTTGACCAATCGCTACATAAATACACATCATATTTTGACCCTTCTGATTGAGAATGGTGTCAATGGCCACGGCGGTTTTTCCAGTTTGCCGATCACCGATAATCAATTCGCGTTGACCACGCCCGACCGGTGTCATAGCATCGATTGATTTAAGGCCGGTTTGTACTGGTTGATGTACCGATTTCCGTGTGATTACACCAGGCGCAATGCGCTCCATGGGGTATGTCTTATCAGTTTTGATTGGTCCCTTACCATCTTTCGGTCGGCCAAGTGCATCAACCACGCGACCAATCATGGCCTCACCCACTGGCACTTCTAATATTTTACCAAGCGCTTTAACCGTCATACCTTCACTGATGCCACTAAACTCTCCCATCACCATGATACCAACCATGCCTTCTTCCAAGTTCAAAGCGACCCCTTGGACACCATTATCAAACTCAACCATTTCTGAACCGCGCACATTCGCTAAACCAACCGCTTTTACGATACCATCGCCAATTTCAATCACTGTGCCGATTTCTTCAGCTGCTACCGTCTGCTTAAAGTTGGCAATTTCTTCTTTTAGGTGTTGTACAATCGATTCGTTCATAAAGAAAGGCTATGTGCTAAATGGTTTAAATGTCCCAGCACTGAGGCATCCCAGCGTTGGTTTGAGGTGGCAAGTTTAATACCACCGAGCATGGCTGGATCAACGCGCTGTTCGATGACAACGGTGGTGTTGGGTAAAATTTTGTCTGTCAATTGTTTCACGAGATTTTCGTCAGCATTATGCGCGGTAGTGACAACCACTGGGGTTGTGCCATTTTTCTTGTGTTCTAATTCCGCAATTAATCTGACAATTTCCGGTAGCCATTTTATATGACCATGGCGATAAATGTGCTGTAAGTAATTAGTCGACAGCTTTGCCCAGTCAGAATTTGGTGCCTCAGACAAAGAGGAAAACCAAGTTTCAGCGTAAATACGGGCACTATATTTCATGGATAGTTTTTTCAATTAAACTTTTATCCGCCTCAGCTGTTAGTTTCTGTTTGAGAATTTTTTCGGTCGCTAATAGCACTAACTCACTTAATTCAGCTTTAGCCCCTTGCATCATTTTATCGTGCTCTAATCTGATGTCATGTTTGGCTTGCTCAACTACTTTACTGGCCGCGACTTTACTGCGTTCAACCAGTTGTTGCCCTTGTACCAATGATTGCTCTTTGGCTTCATCTAATAGTTTTTGAGCAGCTACCTTGGCTTGTTTGATAATATTTTGCTGATCAGCGGTCGCTGCAGTGATGGCTAGCTTGGCCTCCTCAGCTTGTTTTACGCCCAATTCAATGGTGGCGGTACGATCCTGCACAAACTTTAAAATTGGTTTATAGCCAACTTTGTACAAGATAAAACCAAGTACAGCAAAATTAATCACCTGCGCAATGAGGATTTTGTAGTCTATGCCGAGCGCAGAGAACAGTTCCATAGATTACTAGACAAACAGAATGAGCAAGGCAATAACCAATGAGTAAATACCGAGCGATTCGGTGATAGCCATGGCAATAACCAACTTACTAAATATGGTGTTTTCGATACTGGGATTACGCCCGATCGATTCCATGGTTTGTTTAGCCATTAGGCCTTGCGCGATCGCTGGGCCAGCACAACCGACACTGACGGCGATGGCGGCGGCGAACATTTTTGCAACTTCGATATCCATAAGAGATATATAAATAATTATGAATTAGTTAATTGAGCATGCTGGGCATGAAGGCCTTCCTCCACGGAAATATTTACAAACAGCAACAACAGCAGGGGAAACAATATCGCCTGAATGGTGGCCGTTAATAAACCAAGCATGGCAAAGGGAATGGGGGCAACAAATGGTGCAATCGATAACATTACTAACATCAAAACTTCTTCCGAGAAAATATTACCAAATAAACGAAATGATAATGACAACACCCGGGCGACTTCACCGATCATTTCCAGCAAGCCAACAAAGAAATTTATTGGACTAGAAAAATTAAAAAAGTGTTTTAAGTACATTTTTACTCCAACAAACTTAAAGACGGTAAATTGAGAAAAAATAAACATGCATAAAGTCACCCCAATAACTAAGGCGTAATCGGCCAAAGCCGGGCGATATAAATGAGCTCCATTCACGCGTAAAGCCAATAAACCAGGGATAAAATTAGCCATATTAGCCGTCCAAAAGAACATTACCAGGGTCATAAAGACTGGGAAAAACCATTTGGTTAGTGGTTCATTTTTGGTGGTATCCTTAATAAAACCATATACACTAGTAAGTACTGTCTCATAGAAAAATTGTAATTTGCCTGGAACAGTTTTTAATTTAAGACGAATAATAACTGTCAACACTATTAAAAACAGGCTAACTGTATAGGCCGATAGCATTGAATTTGTTACTGGCATTGGGCCGATATTGAAAATAACCTCGGGTTTTAAGCTAACATGAATGCCACCTTCCTCGGAGTGTTCTTCACTGACTTGCTCAGCTGTGATCGGTTGTGTGTCCGTTGTCTCGGCCATGTTGTAAATAGGAAAGAAATTTTCTTGTGGTTGTAAAAATTAACAGGTTTGATGTGATAAAGGCAACAAATATGCCCGCAAGCACATAAATATTTGATCCAGTTTGCTTACTTATTAGGTAACCAATGCCTCCAAATAGGAGTAAAGGACCAAGTATGTTTCCGCTAGAAACAGCCATGGCCATAAGGTATGGTGATTTCATGGCGCCTATAGAGTACTGGAAAGACAGTAACCAGTCAATAAATAAAGCCATTTTTATTGTGGATAAGTCAAAAAAATATTGACATTTTCAAAAAAATGTTATATAAAGTATCAAGTTAATAAGAATCTACTAAATAAATAATAAAATATATGGATCCAGTGAATGAATTCGTGCTAAATCTAATGAAAGAGGCCAAATTAGATACCTTGCCAGACGATTTTAAACAAAGTCTTCAGGATCAATTAATGGTACAAGCCTATCGCCGTATTGGAGTGGTTATTATGGAGGAACTAAACGACGAGCAAGCTGGCCAATTTACTGAATTAGTTGCCAATCCTGATAAAATTGATCAAACAGCTGTGAATGATTTTTTGACCAAAAATACTACCGAAAAATTTGCCGACAAGATTAAAACCGCCCTCACCGATTTAGCGGTCGAGTTTTTGAAGTCGCAAAAATAGGCTCTACTTATGGAGTTATCTCCACAGGAGGAAGCAAAAATAAAATTGATTCATCGCATTTATGACGATTTTATGGCACAACTGAATGATTTAAAAACTGAACAAGATGAAGTTATAAAGCGAGTGGTAGCCAAAATCGATCACGATAAAATCAAAGACACTTTAGATAAGTTACATCAAGCCTAAACTATGTCTGAACCAAAGCGCGAACCAAAACCACCTAGACCGTTACCTGAATCAGAAAGCAGGGAGAAAGAACCGTTTGATGTTGGTATTGCCCAAGAACCAGACCCTGGTCATACCGTGTGTGAAGACGCTTATACCGCCGATCCAGAACATGGTTTCTTTGCCGTTTATGATGGTGCCGGTGGTATTACAGGTGCCCGCGCTGCCGCCGAATTAGCCCGCGCCATGGTTACACAATATTTAGATAAAAATTTGACTGACGATATCACTGATATCAAAGCAATTCGCCAAATTATTGAACAGGCTGTGTATTTTTCCGATGGTCATATAATTGATGATTTGACAGAAGGTGCCACCACAGCGACGGTTGTTATAATACGAAAATTGGGGGATAAAACAATAGCCATTTGTGCGTCTGTTGGTGATTCTCGTTTTTATGTCAAGAAACAATCCAGTGAGTTACTACAAGTATCAGTCGATGATAATTATTTAACTCAATTAGATATAGCCGGTAAACCAATTACACTAGCAGAAATAAATAGGTTAAATCGATTATTTAGTACAATACGTTCAGTTGATGAATTGGATAGCGAAAAAAAATATGTTCTTGATGATAATAAATTTTCTGAACGAACCTTGTATAAAATGTTAAATCTTACCAGTGTATTAGGTGGTCAAGAAGCAAATGAAGTACACATTGTTACAAAAGTGCTAGAAGCCGGTGATACACTAGTGTTATGTACTGATGGCATATCCGATCTTGTGCCACATAACGATCTGGCAGCTGGTATTAACCCTGATGACTCTGCCCAAGTTAATGCCGATCGTTTATTACAGTTATCCAAAGATGGCTTACGGATTGGTCCGAACAATAAAACAGAGGATGACCGAACGGTGATAGTGATTAAAGGTAAAAATCAAACCAAATAGTAAATAATAACCTTAAAAAATCCTATGTCTGACCCAACGCCACGACCAGAAATAAAGAAAATTGAATCTAAAAGACCAATTGGTTTTTCTGCTGAGATGTCCGCTGCCAGAGCTAAAGGTGGTATTCGTGAGTTAGGTAGATATATTGCCGCAAAACAACGTGAATATAGAGGTGTGGCTACTCCTGAAGATAGTAAAAAACTGTATGAAACAGACAAACATGCCGCCGATTTACAACGCGCCGCCGAGACGAAAATTGATGCTGTGGCTAATCCTGAAAAACGCCTACGTAAGATTAGTAACAAAACAGAAGCTGGCCCTGAACATCCTGGTAAAAATGAAAACGAAGATGTTGTATTAATGGAGCCTAGTAAGGAATTATACGGTATTTTTGATGGCGTTCATACGGCAGTTGGTGGCAGTGAAGCCGCTCTTATGGCGCGCCATATTATTAAGACTATTGATTTCAGTAGTTGTCGTAGTATCGATGACTATAAAGCTGTGCTGCGGGATGTTTTTAACGAAATAAATGACCGAATTAAACAGGATAATGTTGATCAAGCCAGACCATCCGGTAGCGAGATCAGTACCGCCGCTACCGTTGTAAAAATCGTTCGTCGTGCTGATGGTAAAAGAACGGCCATTATTGGAAATTTAGGTGATTCAAGAGTTTATCGACGTTTTGCTGGTAGCGATAAACTGGAAAAACAAACCGTCGATGCGGATAGAAACACTGATTTATTAGGTAAAATTAATACAGTTGGTGATGAAGCTGTAATAAGGGTTGAACTTGATGATGGTGATGATATTGTTATTACTTCAAATGGAATTCATTTATACACCTCTGAAGCCGAGATGGGAAAAATCTTAAATGATGAACCCAACACTAACACTGCGACACAACAAATCATGCAAACAGCCACTAATAAAATAAATGAGCAGCTAAGAAAGAATGAGAGTGTTACTGCCGGTGATGATAAAGATCGTAGTATTATTGTTATCCCTGATGATAAAGATCCATTAGAGGATTTGATCATAAAGGATAAAGACATGTATCTAACCACGGCACGTAATCTGACTGAACCTTTGCCGGTTCCTTATGATGTTGTAAAAATTGAAGCTTTTAAATTAGCTTATAAAGAGAATGAGAGATTAATGCGGACGGCGTTTGCTAATACTTATGATAATGGGTTAATTAACCCAGTGGATTTAGAAGCCTGGAAGGCAGTTGGTGTTGAAGATTGGATTAGGTTGTTAAATGATCGAAAGGCTGATGAAAGATTTGTTAGAGTATTACCTGAATTCAGACAAAAATTTCTTGAGCGTAAAGATGATATTGAAATCACTGAACTGGGAGATGTATGGGCTTTACATCAAATATTAGACGATGCCCGTGATGCCGGACAGATTAACATATACGATATTTGGATTAAAAAAATTGTTCAACGTAACCCAAAAATTCTTGATCGACTTAAAGAACTAGGTCAACCTGAATTGACAGCCTACAAAACTGCTCCCGATGACTATCCTGTTTCATTTGATCCAGCGAAAATTGAAATGGATCAATTTGATCGTTCTATTGTTCGTGAAATGCAGGCTAAAAAACCCGGAGTAAATACTCAATATTTGGAACAAGCTGAGATTAAATCTGATACTAATGTAATCAAAGCCTTGGCTGGTGTAATTACTCTTGAAAATCTTAATAAGTCTGATACTGAATTGAAGGCTTTGCCTGAAGTTATTGCTTTGGCGACAAAACTTGGTATTAGTCCAGAAGGAGTTGCGCAAGTGATTGTGGCGCAGCGCATGCTGATTACTGAACAAGCCGCCGCGCAAGAACGCGCTGGACGGAGTACTTTAAAAACCGTAGGTAGGCTCGGTGCTATTGCGGCCGGCGGTGTAGCACTTAGCATGACTGGAATCGGTGCTATTCCAACTATTGGCCTTTTGGCGGGAGTAAGAATGGCCGATAGAATAAGAACCACCCAGAATCAAGCCACTGAGCAAAGCAGGCATGAGGCTACTTTATTAAACCAAATAAAACAAAGTAGAAAGAAGTTCATTGATGGTAACCTGACACTAGGCCAAGCCGAAGCTACTTTAAAAACCACTTTAGAAACTCTCGCGGCGCTGTTGGCGACACAAAAAGAGAAAGAACTTGTTGACAAAGGTGCACTGACACAGGCTGATGTACAAGGAGAGATTTACGGGAAGTTAATAGATGATAATTGTAAAACAGAGACAGATAATTTAAGGCAAGCACAAGCAGACTATTATAGTGCATCAGAAGATCAAAAATCTTTTTATTATCAAGCGGTATTAAGAGCCCAGGCTGAATTTGATCGTGTCGCCGAACCATACAAACGAATTGCCCAAGCTCAGGCGAATTTAGTTGACATGGAGAATAAAACCGCCGCTCAGGAAAAAGCCCAAAGTCAATCTTCATCGCGTATTTTAAAAGAAATATTTGGTGATAAAAGTGAAGTATTAGAAGCTGTGGCAACTTCAGCGGTGTTTACATCCATTGGTATCGCTGCCCGTGAGTGGCCTGGTTTAAGAGTTGGTATGACAACTTTGGCTGGCGCTAGACTTGGCGACACAGTAGCACGTGCTTTGATCAGCCGGGCTGAAGGTACGTCAATTACTGAACAGAATAAGCGAGTCAAATTTTTTGATATCGAATTGAGAAAACCAATGAATGGTAGTTGGATCAACTTTGTGCTCAACAGCCGACAAGAAATGAATAAGTTTAAAGAACGATTACAGGACAATGATTTTAGACAAAAATCACCCACTGATTATAGGGCTATGCAAGAAATCGTCACCCGATACGAGCAAGCCTTATCCTATATTGGTGCTTTAAAAAATATTAAAGATTTAGCCCGGCTTGAACCGGATGCACCGACTGCTAAAAAACGTTATCATGCCTGCGTTCGTGGCGCGCTAGCCTTCACTGGTGCTGTAGCTGGCTATTTTGTTGGTGACGAATTAGTATCTTTAGCCGCCCATCGGGTGGAAAGTGAATCTGTACCAGTTGATCACGTTGAACCTAATCCAGTGGAAAATCCGGTTGTGATACCTCCACCAGGTGGACATACTCCAATACCATTTGTCGGTCCAATTTTACCAGAACCACCTGTTCAATCGGCTGATCTAACTCACATCGTTCACCACACAGAAGGTGTCTCTCATGCCATTAAAGGGCAAGTATCCGATCGAGAGATGTCACATTTGTTGAATTCTACAGAAGTAAAAGTTAACGGCCATAATGTAAAATTACTTGATGTGGGTGTTAAGGATAGTGAAAAAATCAGTGTGGCAGTGCATGACGTTGGTGGTCATAAACAAGTTGAGTTTTATGATGTCGCCACTAAACAAAAAATTGCTCCGGAACACTTGAACGATTATCTTTATGAACGTGGCCATGAACATGATGTGCCTGTACCGCATGAACCAGTTGAAGTAAATCCGAAAATCACTAATTTTGTTAATGATTATGCAGAACCGCGTCCGGGTCAAAGTGTTGCGCGATATATCGATTCAGGTTTATATACTTATGTTCATAGTAATCCAGATCAGTTTCCCGAATTACAAGAAATACCCGCTGAGGAGCTATATGAAAAACCAGAATTAAGAGCTGTGTCTATAGAATTAGTAAAACATTATCGAGCCGAGAGTGGCGGATCGTGGACGGGTGAAACCGCTGGTCGCGTGGCTGAACCATTGGCTATACCGGTTGTAGTTGAACCAAAAAGTGTGGATTTAGGTCAGCATTTCATGGGCAATGGTGAACCACAAAATCATGGTGCTTTTATCGATAATATAAAAACTCTACTTAACAGCGATAAAAACCATAAAATTGTCAGCCCAAATGGTTTGGTGTTTGGATTACACGATGGTCAGGTCACGGTGGATTTACATAATGTCACAGGTAATCATCCACCACTAAGCGAAAAATTGTATCATGAGTTAATGACTGAATATAAAACTAAATTGAAAAGTTCTAGTGATCATGAGTTTCACCGTGAGTCATTTTTTGCTGTGCTGGATCGAGCCAATGAACCGCACGAAATGAGATTATTCGAACAAGATCAATTTGGTTTGGATAAATTACCGCGGGATTATTCCAAATTTGTGACAGAAGTCAAACACGTTATGAGTGTCCATGCGGATATTGATAAATTTCGCGGACCCAATGGCCTGACTTATATAGAAGATCATGATAAATTGTATGTTCGTTGTGCTGCAACGCGGGTTGAACTTACACCTGAGACTTACACGAAGTTAATAAATTACTTTGATAGATTCATTGTTACCGATAAATCTTACCATGGTGTTTTCGTACCAGATCAATTCAATGCTGCCCTTAAATAGTTTAGTTGAATATCTCAACTGATTCTGTTATTCTATCACCATGCCCGTGCGCCGATTTTTAATTCTAATGAGTTTAGCCGGTCTGGCTAGTTTAGCCGCCTGGGTGGTTGTAATTAAGTTTATTGACCCCACACAAACCGGGTCAATCGGAATTGGTTTGTTTTATGCCACATTGGGCTGCTGGGTATTCGCTGTGATGGTGGTATTTGGTTTATTGATCCGGATTGTCTTAAAACGCTGGCACAAGCAAACTGTCGTGGCTTTTCATTTAATGCTACCAACCTTTCGTCAAGCGATTTTTTGCACCTGCATTGTTCTACTGTCACTAGTTTTAACGGCTCATGAGTTATTTACCTGGATGACGGCCGGCTTACTCGTGTTATTCTTTAGCTTGTTAGAGGGCTTCTTATACAGTTTACAAAGACAACCAACCCATGAAGAACCAGTTAATTGATCAATCATTACCGGGAGAAGCTATCAAACTTGGTCAGCTTCACCCGCTGCGTTTAGTACAAAACGAGTTGGTCGATGTTTTTCGATCGATGAGTTTTGCTGTGTATGAAGGTAATGAGCGTGAAACGGAAGATTATTGTTTTGAATTTTTAAACATTCCTAAAACTCATCCGGCGCGCGATTTGCAAGACACTTTTTATCTTGATACTAACCGCCCTGACGGCTTAAAAGAAGTGATGCGCACACACACTTCCAATATGCAGGTTCGGCTCATGCAAAAACTTACACCACCATTACGTGTGGTTGTGCCAGGCCGAGTGTTTCGTAATGAAGCCATTGATGCTTCACATGAGCATACTTTCTATCAAATGGAAGGTTTTGTGGTGGATAAAGACATCTCAATTGCCAATCTGACATATATGTTAAAACTAGCTATGTCGAAATTACTGAATAGTGATATCAAGGTAAGGCTTAGACCGGGTTATTTCCCATATGTCGAACCAGGTTTTGAAGCGGATTGTTCGTGTGTGGCTTGCGCTGGTAAAGGCTGTGCGGTTTGTAAACATACCGGTTGGGTGGAAATGTTAGGCTGCGGCATGATTCATCCTAAAGTGTTTGCCGCAGCTGGATATAAACCCGGCCAATATACTGGCTTTGCCTTTGGTATGGGTATAGATCGGCTCGCTATGATGAAATACGGTATTAAGGATATTCGTTACTTTATGAACAATGATTTAAGGTTTTTGTCCCAATTCTAATATGAAATTATCCTATAATTGGCTCAAAGAATTTGTCGATCTACCGGCCGATCCAAAACAGGTAGCTGAATTAATCACAGCTCATGTGGCCGAAGTTGAAACCATCCATGATCAAGCCGCTGCTTTTGAACATATTGTGGTAGGGGAAGTACTTGAGGCTAAACGACATCCTAATGCTGATAAACTAAATATTGGTCAATTTAATGTCGGTGAAGCTTTGCCGCGTCAGATTGTCTTTGGTGGTAAGGCCATATTAGAACCTGGTCAAAAATTACCCATTGCCCTAACTGGTGCAGTTTTACCAAATGGTCTGACTATTGTGGAGAGAAAATTACGCGGCGAGGTCTCACAAGGGATGTGTTGTTTGAACTCTGAATTAGGTATTCTTGACGGTGCAGATAAGGTAAATTTTTTTTCGGAATCGGTTGCGCCTGGTACGTTGTTATCAGAAGCCTTAGGTTTTACTGACACGATTATTGAAATAGACAATAAAACCCTGACGCATCGCGCTGATTTATTTTCTCATGTCGGTTTTGCGCGGGAACTTAGTGTTATTTTAAAAACCCCTCTAAAATTACCAGCTTTAACGCAACCAGACCCCAACTCTGACATCTCATACAAAGTAAAAGTTGCAGCTGTTAAGGATTGTAAACGGTACCTGGGAATCGTTCTGGATAATATTAACGTAAAATCTTCACCAGACTGGTTGAAACAAAAACTTCAAGCCGTGGGTGTGAGATCGATCAACAATGTAGTAGACATTACCAATTATGTCATGTGTGAATATGGTCAGCCGTTACATGCCTTTGATTATAATAAAATTTCCGGAACTGTGTCCGTGCGGTTTGCCAAACAAAGTGAAACACTAACTGGTTTAGATGGAAAAAATTATGAACTAAATGATTCAATTCTAGTGATTGCTGATAGTAAAATACCGCTAGCCTTAGCTGGAATAATGGGTGGAGCCGATTCGGCTATTACTGATCAAACTACTACAGTGGCGCTAGAATCGGCGACCTTTAATCCAACCACGATTCGATTAGGAGCCCAGCAATTATCTATCCGCACCGATGCCAGTACGCGCCATGAAAAAAATTTACCAACCGTTCTAGCGGAACTTGGTTTTCTTAGAGCTATTCAATTATTAATTGAATTAGCCGATGCTAAAATTGTCTCAAATATTGTTGATGAGGATAATGATTTGTCTACCACCGAACCTATTAATTTAGATTTAAATTATGTTCATAAACTTATTGGAGTCACACTACCGGAAACTGAGATAAAAAATACGTTGACGGCTTTGGGTTGTACTGTAACTAAGGATTGGTTGGTAACGTCACCCGCGCACCGTACCGATCTAATTATTCCAGAAGAGTTAATTGAAGAGATTGCTCGGATATATGGTTATAGTAATATTGAACCTCAACCATTAGTGGCGCAGTTAGTTCCACAAGTGATTGAGTCAACTTATGAATTAGGACAAAGTCTGATTGAACGAGCTGCACGAGCTGGGGGAGTTGAAGTGTGTAATTACTCATTTAATAAAACGGGTCACACTAAATTATTGAACCCAATCAATCCGGAGTTGCCTTATTTACGAGAAAGTTTAATCCCAAATTTATTGGAATGTATAAAAAGAAATCTAAATACCGGGGCACGTGATTTTACCTTGGTTGAGTACGGTCATGTTTATCTTGAATCTGGAGAAGAAATTCATTTAGCTTTAAGCTGTGTTGGAAATAGTGCACAAATTTACCGAAAGACAAAAGGTTTTGCTGAATTGTTAAATCTACCCAGTGACACTATCCAATTAGATCAAATCAAAAAATGGTTTGTCGCCACTCTCGAAGTAAACCTGTCTGCCCTAGCTACCCTGCTACCAGCTACTAAACCCATCACCCCCATTTCCGAATTACCCGGTATTGAGTTAGATATCTCCGTGGATTTTCCTGAAGCCACACCTTGGTCAGATATCAAACCTGTCATTCTCCAAGCCGGTGAACCATTGATAAAAAAACTGACGGTTTTTGATATATTCAAAACTGCTCTGGGTATCAGAATGTATCTGCATGGCGGAAACAGAACCTTAACTATGGACGAAGCGGAGAATTTACGGCATACTGTTATCGCTAAGTTAACGAATAAATTTCATGCCATCCACCGAAAATAAAGCTAAGAAGAAAGCCTCAGTTTACGGAGCCCAACAAATCACCGTATTAGAGGGTTTAGATCCAGTCCGAAAGCGCCCGGGAATGTATATTGGCAATACCGCTTATGCTGGGTTACATCATTTGATTTGGGAAGTAGTGGATAACTCCATTGATGAAGCTATGGCCGGTTTTTGTAACGAAATTACGGTAGTACTATTGCCCGATGGTTATGTATCAGTTGAGGATAATGGCCGTGGTATACCAGTCGAAAAACATCCTGTTACTAAACTTTCTGCCCTGGAAACAGTATTAACAAAACTACACGCCGGCGGTAAATTTGGTGGCGGTGGCTATAAAGTATCCGGTGGGTTACATGGGGTAGGTGTATCGGTAGTGAATGCTTTATCGACTGATTTTATCGCCCAAGTAAAACGTGATGGAAAGTTATACGAGCAACGCTTTTCGATTGGTAAATCGAAGGGAAACGTAAAAGTAGTAGGTAAATCTACCGAAACTGGCACAATTATAAAATATAAGGCCGATACATCTATCTTTACCGTGAACGAGTATGATTGGAAGTATGTCTTAGAGCATTTACGTCAGCAAGCCTATTTAACTAAAGCGCTCAAGATGGTGATTCGTGATCAGCGCGATAGTCGTAATGAACAAAGTTATACCTATTATTTTGAAGGTGGAGTGGCTTCATATTGCCGTCATCTCAATCATAATAAAGATGTAAAACAAGAAAAAGTCTTTTATATCGAGAAAGATCAAGATAACGTGAAGGTTGAAGTCGCTTTACAATATAATGCTGACTACAATGAACTGGTGTATGGTTTTGCCAATAACATTCATACGGTTGAGGGCGGTATGCACATTCAAGGTTTCCGTACTGCCTTAACTAGAACACTCAATAATTATGCTCGCAAACAAAACTACTTAAAGGAAAAAGATACCAATCTACAAGGGGAAGATGTGCGGGAAGGTTTAACGGCCGTTATTTCTGTGAAATTACCTGACCCGCAATTTGAAGGTCAAACCAAAGCCAAATTAGGTAATGCCGAAATAAAACCGATCGTGGAAACCGTGTTTGGTGATTATTTTGCCGCCTTTTTAGATGAAAACCCGCAAGACGCTAAAGATATTATTGGAAAATGTTTAATTGCCCAACAAGCCCGTGACGCCGCCCGGGCGGCTCGTGATACCGTCTTACGTAAAGGTGCCCTAGAAGGCATAACCTTACCAGGCAAATTGGCCGATTGTTCCTCGCGCAAACCAGAAGAATGTGAAATCTATATTGTGGAGGGTGATTCGGCCGGTGGCTCAGCCAAACAAGGCCGAGATCGAAAGTTTCAAGCCATCTTACCGTTGCGTGGTAAAATTCTTAATGTGGAAAAATCACGCCTTGATAAAATGCTCGCTAATAATGAAATTAAAAGTTTGATTATTGCCATGGGTACCAATATTGGTGAACAGTTTGATATCACTAAATTGCGCTATAATCGCATTATTATTATGACCGATGCTGATGTTGACGGGGCTCATATTCGGACGTTATTATTAACACTATTTTTTAGGCACTTTCCTGATGTGATTAACCAAGAGCATTTGTTTATTGCCCAACCA
Source organism: Patescibacteria group bacterium (assembly GCA_041665365.1). Taxonomy (NCBI): domain Bacteria; species Patescibacteria group bacterium. The sequence continues at coordinate 20,295 of JBAYIY010000009.1, read as the reverse complement.
CCACTGTATCGTTTAAATAAGGGTCGAGAAGTACACTATGCCTACGACGAAGCTGAGCGTGATAAAATTATTAGTCAGTTTACTGGCAATAAAACCACCAAGGTAGTTGTTGAAGAAGGTGAGGGTCAAGGGGTTGGTCAGAATGTGGCCGGTGTGAATATTCAACGCTATAAAGGTTTGGGTGAAATGAATCCGGAACAACTGTGGGATACCACCATGAATCCAGCTAGCCGGATGATGCAAGTGGTGACCATTACCGATGCCGAAAAAGCCGATGAAATGTTTGATATCCTCATGGGCAGTGAAGTCGCCCCGCGCAAACGGTTTATTCAAACCCGCGCCAAATCGGTAACGAATCTCGACATTTGACTCTTTTTTGGCTTTATAGTAACCTAGTACTTGCCCGCAGGGCTTTTTTAAGTTAAGGATATTATCATGAAGAAACTCATAAAATATATAAAAGAATCCTACGCTGAGTTACGTCGAGTAACGTGGCCAACGCGTCAGGAAGCCTTACGCAGTACTGGCATAGTAGTGGCCTTTGCTGGTGGCTTTGCAATATTTCTTGGCGTGGTAGATTTTCTTTTCAATTTAGGTCTTAACTATCTCATTTCAATAGCCTAACGCTTATGCCAAAACAAACTGCTGCGCTTGGTCGCCGCTGGTACGTCTTGCACACCTATTCTGGATACGAAGAAAATGTTTCAGACAATCTGAGACAAAGAATCGAATCCATGGGTATGCAGGATAGAATCTTTAATGTGCTGGTGCCAACCGAGAAGAAAATAAAAATCAAAAATGGTAAACGCAAGGTCATTACAGAAAAAATATTTCCAGGTTATGTGCTAGTAGAAATGGTGGTAACGGATGATTCCTGGTATGTAGTCAGAAATACACCAAATGTGACTGGTTTCGTCGGATCCGGCACAACGCCAACACCCATTTCTGAGCAAGAAGTTAAAGAATTACAACGCCGCATGGGTATTGATCAGCCCACCATGAAGATGGATTTACTGCCGTCTGACCCGGTGCGGATAGTCGATGGACCATTCAAGGATATGGAAGGTAAGATTTCAGAGGTTGATGAGGTACATGGTAAAGTGAAAGTATTAGTCTCGATGTTTGGTCGAGAAACACCAGTCGAATTAGACCCCTTACAAATAAAGAAGATTTAAGCTAATGTATAACTGCTATGGCAAAAAAGATAAAGACACAGATTAAACTACAGATTCCCGCAGGAGCGGCTAATCCAGCCCCGCCGATTGGTCCAGCTTTAGGGCAACATGGTGTAAATATCCAGGATTTCTGTAAGCAATTCAACGAACGCACTCAAGAGCAACGTGGAAATATTTTGCCGGTTGTGATTACAGTGTTTGAAGATCGTAGTTTCACTTTTATTTTAAAAACACCGCCGGCGGCCGAGTTACTAAAAAAAGCCGCTGGCATTGAAAAAGGTTCCGGTAAACCTCTCACTGACAAAGTCGGCAAAGTAACCATGAAACAAATTCGGGAGATTGCCGAAAAGAAACTAGCTGATTTAAATGCCAATGATGTTGAAGCAGCCAGCAAAATGATTGCCGGAACTGCTCGGCAAATGGGATTAACTATAGAAAATTAATTTATGCCTAAACCTTCCAAACGTTATCGCACCGCCGCTGAACTGATTTCTAAGCAAAAGACTTATTCAGTGCCTGAAGCATGTGCGGCTGTAAAAAAATCACCTATCAAATTTGATGCGAGTGTTGAATTGCATATCAAAGTTGGCATCGATACTAAAAAATCCGATCAAACCGTGCGCGGTTCTATTCAATTACCGCATGGGACCGGTAAGACCAAACGCATTATTGCTTTTGTTGGTTCAAACCAAGAAGCTGACGCCAAAGCCGCTGGCGCTGATATCATTGGCACGGCCGAAGTTATTCAACAAATAAAAACTACCAGCCAGATTGACTTTGATGTGGCAGTGGCTACACCTGATATGATGAAGGCCCTTGGCCCAATTGCTCGTATTATTGGTCAAAAAGGTTTAATGCCTAACCCGAAAACTGACACGGTTGGCCCGGATGTTAAGAAAATGATCACGGCTTTAAAAAAAGGTAAGATTAATTTTAAAAATGATGCCACCGGTAACATTCATCTGGCCGTTGGTCGTGTATCCTTTTCTGAACAACAACTCACTGAGAACATCACCGCTGCGCTAGAGGCTATTCGTAAAGCCAAACCGGCTGGTTCAAAAGGGACATTTGTACGCTCAATTACTGTGGCTAGTACCATGGGTCCAGCCATCCCCTTAGCCATCGGCGCGTAATATGCGACCAACCCCTGAGCAATATTTCATCAATATTGCCAGTGTGGTGGCAACTCGAGCCACGTGCGATCGCGCACATATTGGTGCTGTGTTGGTGCGAAACAAATATATTATTTCAACCGGTTACAATGGAGCTCCCCGCGGTTTGGCGCACTGTGATGAAGTTGGTCATCTCATGGAAAACGGCCACTGTGTGCGCACCACCCACGCTGAACAAAATGCCATTATTCAGGCGGCTGTACATGGCAGTACTACCGCAGGCACAACTCTTTACTGCACTCATTCACCCTGTAAGATCTGTACTAAATTGATTTTAAATGCCGGCATAGTAAGAGTGGTATCAGCTCAATTATATCGTGATGAATCAGTGACCAATATGTTTAAAGAAGCCGGGGTTGAATTTATCGTTGTAAACCCATGATTATTGCCCTAACTGGAGAAAAATTAGCCGGTAAAGGCACCGTTGCAGACTATTTAGTAAAAACAAAGTCGGCTCAAGTGGTAAGATTTTCTCAACCCTTAACGGATATTTTACACCGTTTATATCAACCCAACACGCGTCAAGAATTAGTTGCCCTTGGTACATTTTTAAGACAAAGATTTGGTAATGATGTATTAGTTAAAGTCGTTATTAACGATCTGAACAAACTATCAGACCAATTAGTGATCGTTGATGGTATGAGATATCTCGTTGAATATGAGGCGTGTGCAAAATTACCAGATTTTTATTTGTTAAATATTACCGCCCCCATTAAGACACGTTATGACCGCACGAAATTTCGTCAAGAAAAAGTTGATGAAGCGAACATGACCTTAGCTGAGTTTGAAAAAAAAGAAAGTGACCAAACTGAACAAGAAATAACGCTAGTGCAGCAACACGCCAATTTCACAATTCATAATACGGGCACGCTAGATGATCTATATAATCAAGTAAACCTATGGTGCGCCACTTTATAATTAGTCTTGTCTTACTTGGCTTCGCTTGGCCAAGTTTGGCGGACACTAATTTTATCTATCCGTTACCCACCTGGCATGTTTCTACACAACAAGGTGAGGAAATTAGTAGTGGTTTATATCATATGGGCGTTGATGTCGGCGGTGATTTGCCAGCCGGAACGCCTGTCTATGCAGCCGCTGATGGCATCGTGCGGGAAGCTCAAGAGCGTAGTCAGTTTGGTTTAGTGGTTTTGCTTGAACACACTGATATTGGTGTATCGTTGTATGGGCACCTTGATCCAACCGATATTAGAGTCACACCGGGGCAAACAGTGGCGATGGGGGATGTTATAGGAGTGTTAGGTGACACTGTTAATAATGGTGGGTGGCCAGTACATTTGCATTTCGGTATTAACAAAGCGGCTTACACTGGTGAGTGGATCTATTACGGCCACGTGCATGATCCAGCCGAAGCCGCCAACTGGTACGACCCAATTACTTTTATTCCGGAACATTTATTAGCAGATATTTGGAAACCCACCTTTATCCCAGACTTAGAAAATGGAGCCGTGATTGGAAATTCCTTGTCTGTCACTGGCACAATAGGTGATAAGGGTAGTACTATTAAATCCGTTCGTATTAAAGTTAGTAGTGATAATGAAACTTGGCAGACAATTTCAAATTACGCCAATCCGACTTACGTGCTATCAAGTGTAGTTGATATTTCTGATTACGCCGATGGGAAATTATACGTGAAAATTATAGCTCGAGATTGGTTTAATAACAAAACTGTGGTGAATCGAACTGTTACAAAGGATACATATCTTTTTACGGTACCAATGTTTGTGGCGATGAAAAGTGGCAGCAGCAATGCTGAGATCACGCAATGGTCGTACGGTGGCTCAGTTACTAAATCATTTTTTCCTTATCGCGAAAATACTGCTAAACGGACATATTTGGCTGTTGAAAATGACAATATCATTACCGCTCGTGGTAATCACGTTAAAATATTCTCAGCAACTGGAGAAAATATTAATCAGTTAAAGATTAATCAGTTTGATCTGCCAGATATTCGAATTGGTGCTTTAACAGTATCCAACGACCAAATTATTATTGCCGATAAAAATACTTATAATATTTCATCTTACAGTATGATCGGTGAATTAATCTGGACTATTTCACCACCAAACTTTCTCGCTACAGACATGGTGATCAAAGACGGTACTATTTATCTGTGTGGTAATTACCTTAACAAGGCCAAGGTGATGACTATGGATACGAGTGGCACGATAGTAAATCAGTTTAATCCATTTCGCCATAGCAGTACTATTACCAGTTGTAATCTGGCAATATTTAATAATCAATTAGTTGTTACCACCAATGGTAATGATGTTGGTACGGCTAAAGTATTTTCTCTAACCGGCGCACAAATTGGTCAATCATTTCAACCGTTTGGTAGTGATTTTACTGGCAGTATTGATGTCACCGCTTTATCCGATGGTACTGTGTTATTTAGTCAGGCCAGTCGCGGCCAAGCTTGGGTGAAGGGTTATAGTTTAGATGCTGAACCTGTGGTATTATTCACTGAGAGAGTTTACGAAGAAGATTTTAATATGGGAGCTAAAATTTATGCCTGGTAAATTCATAGTTTTTGAAGGTGGTGAGGGGAGCGGTAAATCGTCACATGTCCAATTAACCAGTGATTTTTTAAAACAGCACTCGATCTCTAGTATTACTACTCATGAACCGGGTGGTACTAAAATTGGTAAAATAATTAGAGAACTTATTTTAGAAGAACGAGTAGCGACCCGAGCTGAACTATTATTATTTCTAGCTGATCGAGCGCAACACGTGGCTGAAATTATTAAACCGACCTTAGATAAAAACACCACTGTGTTATGTGATCGTTTTACCGGTTCAACTTTGGCCTACCAAATTGGTGCTCGTAATTTACAACCGGAAAATCTAATTATCCAAATGGAAGACTTCGCTCGCTCTGGTTTAACACCAGATTTAACTATCTATTTAGATATTGATCCGGCCATTGGCATTGAACGTAAACGGGTGCAGACTAATCACACCATGAACAGCTTTGATGATTTTGATCTCGAGTTCCATCAATCCGTCCATGAGTACTTTTTGCAGTACGCCAAGCAACAAGCTAACTGGGTAATTATTAACGCTAATCGTAAATTAAGTGATGTCCAATTTGATCTTAACCAATTATTAGGTAAGTTTTATGGATTTACCCATTAAATTATTAAACCCTTTAGCCACATTACCGCACTATGCCCATACCACTGATGCTGGGTTAGATCTCTGTTCGGTTGAGGAATGCACGATTGCTGGAGGTGCACGATGGCTGGTAGGAACAGGTATAAGTCTGGCCATTCCTGATGGTTATGTAGGGTTAGTGTGGGATAAATCTGGTATTGCCACTAAAATCGGCGTAACCACTCTAGCCGGTGTGATCGATTCCGGCTATCGGGGTGAAATAAAAATTGCTTTATATAATACTGGTTCGGAAAATTACATCATAAAATCTGGTCAAAAAATTGCTCAATTATTAATTCAACCAATTGTGCAACCAAATATTATTGAGACGGATAATTTATCTGTGACAGATAGAAATGATCATGGTTTTGGCAGTACGGGCTTATGATTGAACCAATCGTAACATTCTTAAAAAAACACTTACATGATAAGCCGGCCGTGATTGGTTTGAGTGGTGGAGTAGATTCAACAGTAGTAGCTTATCTACTAACTAAAGCTATATCTACTAATAAAATTTATTCTTTTTATTTACCATCTGGCTCTAATACTCAACAAGATCTAGATGATGCTAAATTGGTAATTAGTAAATTAAAAATAACAAATAGGGTAATTAATATTGACCCTATTATTCATGAATTTCAAAAAATTGAGCCAAGTATCTCAGCGTTATCATTGGGTAATTTAAAGGCGCGAGTAAGAATGTCTGTTTTGTATATGCAGGCGAATGAATTAGGTGGGTTAGTAGTGGGAACGGGTAACAGAACTGAATTCGAGTTAGGTTACTTTACTAAGTATGGTGATGGGGGAGTAGATCTTGCACCGTTAGCTCATTTATATAAAACCCAGGTGTGGGAGTTGGCCAAACAATTGGGTGTACCCGAGCAGATTATCTCCAAAGCCCCATCGGCTGGTTTATGGTCTGGCCAAACAGATGAAACAGAATTAGGTATGACTTATCAAATGGCCGATAGCGTCTTAAAAGATAAAGATTATTCTAATCTAACTGTTGTAGAGAAAATAAAGCAATTACAAAAATCTGCCCAACATAAATTAGTTCTACCACCACATTTATAATATTATGACATCATTATTTATTGGACGATTCCAACCTTTACATCTTGGTCACTTATCTGTCTTGAAAAAATTTTCCGGTACCATACTAGTGGGAATTGGTAGCAGTCAATACGCGCGTACGACTAATAATCCATTGTCTTTTGCCGAACGGAAACAGTGCCTTGAAATTGTTTTACCCGGTATCCCTGTTATTGCCATACCGGATATTCATGATGATGCCCATTGGGTTGATCATGTTAAGAAAACCGTGTATGCTGCTTACCCAAGTGGTTTCGATCAAGTAATTAGTGGCAATCGGTTGGTACAACTCTTATTTAGAAAGCAGGGCATTCCTGTGTTGGATCCAGCCGTGAGTGTGTCCATTGACGGTACAGTGATTCGACGATTGATCAAGCAACATAACGATATTTGGAAACATTATGTCCCATCAAGCATCCAACCAATCATCGAACCAGTCATTGCTGGAACGGGTATTGCAGCTTAAACAAGAGCGCCGGGCAATTATTTTAGCGCATAATTATCAATTGCCGGAAATTTATGATGCGGCCGATTTTATTGGTGATTCGCTTGAATTATCACGGCAAGCTGCCACCACCACGGCTGCAACAATTGTATTTTGTGGAGTGCATTTTATGGCCGAAACCGCCAAAATTTTGGCTCCAGAAAAAACCGTGTTGTTGCCAGATTTAGCGGCCGGTTGTTCTTTGGCCGATTCGATCACTGCCGATCAATTAGTGCAGTGGAAAAGTGAACATCCCAAAGCTAAAGTTGTTATGTATGTTAACACCACTGCAGCAGTTAAAGCCTTATCGGATTATTGTTGTACGTCATCTAACGCAGTTAAAATTGTGCGAAGTATTCCAGCCGATCAAGAAATATTATTTGGTCCAGATATGTTTTTAGGGGCTTACATTCAACGCATCACCAAGCGAAACAATTTACATATCTGGCCAGGCGAGTGTCATGTTCACGCCGGCTTTCGAGCGGAACATTTAAAAACCTTACAAGCTAAGCATCCTCAGGCTGAAATTTTATTACATCCAGAATGTGGCTGTATCAGTCAATGTTTATATATGATGAATCAAGCACAATTAACCTCAGCCAAAGTCTTATCTACTAGCGGCATGATCAAAGAAGTAACACAATCTCCGGCTAAAGAATTTATTATCGGCACAGAAGTTGGTATTATTGAACGCATGAAGCGAGCCGCGCCACAAAAAACTTATATCCCACTAAAAGACACGGCTATCTGTGAATACATGAAAAAGATCACCCTGCAAAAAGTTTATGATAGTTTACTGTACAATCAATTTGCTATCACTATACCCAATGACATCCAACAAAAAGCCAAACTAGCTATTGATCGTATGATTGCCCTATGAACATTAGTAGCTACTACGATCGCAGTAGTGAATTAACAATGACGCACCCGTGGTATCGTGAGCAAGTCGAACGCTATATAGCTGGAGCGCTCGCCAGTGATGCCTACTATGATAATACTTCTAAAAAATTGATTTCCCGTAACCAACAGTGTCAGGCGCAAATTATTCAAAAACAACCGGGTGTTATAGCCGGTTTAGATGAGGTTATTTGGCTATTAAAACGTGAAAATATTTCAGTAACTTTAGGTAAAAAAGCCGTGCTTTTAAAATTATCAGGTAATGCTAGAAGTATCTTAAGATGTGAACGGACAGTTTTGAACACTTTACAACGCTTATCTGGTATTGCCACACTGACTAAACAATGTGTGCAAATGGTGCAGGACAAAGTAAAAATTGCCGCCACCCGCAAAACGGCTTGGGGTGGCTTAGATAAAAAAGCGGTCAGTTTAGGAGGCGGCTTAACTCATCGCCTGCACTTAGGTGATGGTATCATGGTAAAAGATAACCATTTAGCCTTACTCGACCATGCCAGTCTAAAAAAGGCTAATTTCGGTAAACAATTGTGTGAATTAGAAATAGACTCAATTGCTCAATTAAAACGGGCGGTTGTGCAATATCCACAATTTCAAATCTTATTATTAGATAATTTCTCACCCAATAAATTGCTCTATGCCGTACACTGGCTAGCCAAACATAAACTTCGTAATAAATATATTCTTGAAGCATCTGGTAATATTAACCTGACAAATATAAAGATCTATGCTAAAACTGGTGTTGATGTTATTTCAATGGGTTTTCTCACCCATTCAGTTAAAGCCTTAGATATTTCTTTAGACATTATTCCATGAAGCGAGAGGTAATTATTATTGGTAGTGGTGTGGCTGGTTTGTATTGCGCCTTACATTGCGCTGAACATAGTCATGTCACTTTGATTACAAAAAATAAAATTATCGAAAGTAGTTCTAGTTATGCCCAAGGTGGTATCGCCGCTGTGTTTGATCCGCAAGACAACTTTAGTAAACATATTGCAGACACTCTTAAAGCCGGGTCTTATCATAATGTAAAAAAATCTGTCGAGTTATTAGTTAATGAAGCACCGGCTCAGATTAAAGAGCTAATCAAATTGGGAGTGGCTTTTAATAAGTCACAAGGCCAGTTGGATTTAGGGCGAGAAGGTGGACACAGTTATCGGCGCATTGTCCATGCTACCGATATGACCGGAAAAATTGTTGAGCAAGCCTTAATTGCTGCTGTAAAAAAACATCACGCTATTGCAATTCATGAATGGGAGTTTGCGCTAGATGTAATTAAAAAAAATAATCGAGTAATTGGCGTGCAAACCAATAAAAACCATTATTTCGCTGATGCTGTCGTGCTGGCTACTGGTGGCGCCGGTCAAATTTATCCCTACACCTCCAACCCTAGTGTCGTAACCGGAGATGGCATGGCGATGGCTATTCGCGCCGGTGCTAAAATGTCTGATTTAGAGTTTGTGCAGTTTCATCCCACGGCTTATTATCTACCTGGCCAACAACCCTTTTTACTCTCAGAAGCCTTGCGGGGTGAAGGTGCTCATTTAGTAAATCACCTCGGCCAAAGATTCGTCGCTGAATTAAAGCCGCGTGATTACGTCAGCCGAGCAGTATTTCGGCAACAACGCCAGGGTTTGGTCTATCTAGATTTCCGCCATGAAACTAAAGCCTTTCTCAAACAACGCTTTCCTGGAATATACAAAGCCTTAGCCAAAGATAATTTTCATTTAGAAAAAGATTTAATTCCAATTACACCGGTCGCTCATTACATGTGCGGTGGTGTTGTTACCGACACAGCCGGTCGAACCTCTTTGCCGGGTTTATATGCCATCGGTGAAGTCGCCAGAACCGGTGTGCAAGGCGCTAACCGGCTGGCCAGTAACTCTTTACTGGAGTGTTTGGTATTTGCTACTCGAGCCGCGAAAAATATTATATCTATCACTCCGACCAAAAAACACAAAAATATTCCTAATCATAATCATGCTGTTAAAATATTCAATAATAATTCAGATACTTTAATTGGTTTAAAACAACAATTACAGAATATCATGTGGGAAGCGGGCGGTATTGTGCGCACAAAGGCTGGCTTAGCCTCCGGCTTGGCCGCCATGCAGATTTTGAAAAAAACCATTAAACAGGAAGGTTCGCCAGAGTTATACAACATGGCCACGGTGGGGGAACAGATTTTACAGGCGGCCTTGCAGCGAACCAAGAGCTTGGGTTGCCATTTTAGAGTAAATTAGTTATCCTATCGGCACATCATGAATATTAGTCAATATGATTGGACTTTTTAAAAAAATTATCACAACAAAACCTACTGTTATTTCGGCACCAAACACTGTGGCTGAGCCAGATTTATTGGTTGTTGGCGAGGCCATAAATGAGCGTGTCAAAAAATTATTTCACGGTTCTTTAGCGATCAGACAAATTGATGCTGGGTCTGATAATGCCTGCGAACAAGAACTGGTGGCTCTCACTAATAGTTATTATGATGTGGAACGGTTTGGTATCCACTTTGTCGCCTCACCGAAACACGCCGACCTGCTCTTGATAACTGGGCCGGTGACGCGTAATATGGTCAAGGCTTTACGGCACGCTTACGCCGTGACACCTGACCCTAAGATAGTTGTAGCGGTGGGGGACGATGCTATTAATGGCGGCATTTATCGCGGATCATACGCCAGCGCTGACGGTGTGAACGATGTGATCCCAGTTAACTATTGCATCCCAGGGGATCCACCGTCGCCGCTCACCATTCTAACTCATTTACTCCGGATTCTTAATTAATCATCATGTTAAGTTTTATTTCATCTCCCACTGGTTTCATTATTTTACTGGCATTTTATGTCTGCGGTGCACTCGGGTCTTTAGTCTGCCAAAAAAATAATAATCTAGCCAATGGTTGGCAAAATGGTTGGGGAATTTTGGCGGCCGGTTGGGGAATTCTTTTTGCGATTGGTGCATTTAATAAAAGTCAGGCAGTGGTTTTAACCGCACAGTCGAGTTTGTTTCCATTGCTCTCAGCCTCATTTCACATTGATAAACTAGCGGCTTTCTTCATATTCATCATCTCTTTAATTGCGTTGTTTTGTTCAATTTACGGTCTGGGCTACATCAAACACTATTATAGTAAATATAACCTTGGATCTTTAGGATTCTTTTATCACCTTTTCATTGTTGGCATGATTTTGGTTGTGTCATCGAGCCAAGCCTTGTTCTTTTTGATGGCCTGGGAAATTATGTCCATCGCCTCATATTTTCTTGTGGTATATGATCGCAACGAACCGGGCAATATTAAAGCCGGTTTTATTTACTTGGTCATGACACACGTTGGGACGGTTTTTATCATTCTGGCTTTTTTATTAATGTACAAATTTACCGGTTCATTTGATTTTAGTACGATCAAATCTGGTGTAACTATGATCCCGGCGGTATATAAAGATATCATCTTTGTCTGCGCGTTAATCGGTTTTGGAACGAAAGCCGGCATTATTCCTTTTCATATCTGGTTACCTAGCGCCCATCCCGCCGCACCGTCGCATGTTTCCGCACTAATGTCCGGCGTCATGATCAAAACTGGTATCTACATGATGGTGCGGTTATTTCTGGATGTACTTATGCCGATTCCGGCCTGGTGGGGAATAACCATTCTCATAGTTGGGTCAGCCTCAGCCGTACTGGGTGTTTTATATGCGCTCACTGAGCATGATTTAAAGAAGTTGCTGGCTTATCACAGTATTGAAAATATTGGGATTATTTTACTCGGACTAGGTAGTGCCATGTTTTTTTCTTCTACCAACCATCTCGCCTTGGCAGTGCTGGCCTTAGTGGCAGCGTTGTTTCATACTTTAAATCATGCCACATTTAAATCTTTACTGTTTCTTAGTGCCGGATCGGTGATTAATCAAACGCACACGCGCAACATGGAAAAATATGGCGGGCTGATAAAGTTTATGCCGCAAACAGCTGTTTATTTTCTGATTGGATCAATGGCCATTTCAGCTTTGCCGCCATTTAATGGTTTTTTCAGTGAGTGGTTAACCTATCAAGCCTTACTGCAAGGCATGGGCACAGCCGATGTTTTTGTAAAATCATTGTTTGTTTTAGCCGCCGGTGCACTGGCTTTAACTGGTGGTCTGGCTCTGGCCTGCTTTGTTAAAGCCTTTGGCGCAACTTTCTTAGCGCGACCGCGTAGTTCAGCAGTAAGCCAGGCGAAAGAATCAACTTGGCCACTAAAGTTGGGCATGGGTGCGCTGGCTGTACTGTGTTTATTGTTTGGAGTATTTTCCAATAATATTATGTTACTTTTAAATAAAATCAGTCATGAAATTTTTGTTATACAAAAACTACCAGTTGATAAACTAGCCATCAATTTAAACACTGTCTCTGGGCCAGCTATTTTGCTTAGTTTAGTGCTGGCACTACTGGTGGTTTGGTTAATTATCCAAAAGTTAATTTATAAAAAACAAACTACAACAATTGGTGACACTTGGAATTGTGGTACAGATCCCACTGCCCGGATGGAAATTACGGCCACCGGTTTTGCCAGGTCAATCGTGCAAATATTTTCCTTCAGCACACCAACCATCTACCAAACATATTTTTATCAGCCACTCTATCACGTGGTCGTTAATATTTCACGGCGTGCTAAAACGATTCAAAGTGGTAATATCAATGTTTATGTGTTATATATCCTAATTGCTATCACAATAATTTTATGCTGGTCATTAGTTGGTTAATTCAATTACTCTTCATACCGCTATTATCTCCGTTAGCTTTGGGTATTATTAAAAAGATAAAAGCCAAATTACAGGGTCGTACTGGTGCCAGTATTTTTCAAATGTATCGCGATATTTGGAAGTTACTACATAAAGATGAAATTATTAGTCGTGAGGCGTCTTGGATTTTTCGGTTTGCACCATTTATTATTTTCTCCAGCACACTGGTAATTGGTGTTAGCATCCCATTATTCGCCGCTTTCTTAAGTAACCCATATTCCGGTGATTTACTGGTCGTGATCTACATGTTGGCGCTTGGGACGTTTTTTCTAGCCTTGGCTGGGATGGATACGGGGAGCGGGTTTGGTGGCTTTGGTTCAAGCCGGGAAATGACAGTTTTTGCTTTGGCTGAAGCCGGTTGTTTAACTGCCCTGTTCACAATTTCTTTAATCACCGGCACAACTAATTTATTTGCTATGTCCAACTCTGCCGCGTTATTGTCCGGCCACTTTTTTCTGCCGATAATATTTGCCCTGGCCAGCTATTTTATAGTGCTATTAGCAGAGACGGGTCGCTACCCATTTGATAATCCGGCGACTCATTTGGAATTGACTATGATTCACGAAGCGATGATTCTTGAATATTCCGGCAAAAGACTGGCCTTAATGGAATGGGCTGCGGCGAACAAATTCATGATTCTAGCGGCGTTAGGGGCTAATTTATTCTTTCCCTATGGCATTGCTCAGCAAACCAGCGGGTTAGCCATTATATTCGGAATTATTGTACTGCTGTTAAAAGTATTTGGGGTTTGTTTGGTTATTGCAATTATTGAATCAACCATTGCTAAATATAGATTTTTTCAATTACCCAATTTGCTGATTACGTCTTTCATCTTGAGTGCGATCGCCATTAGTTTATTACAACTGGTATGAGTATATTTGTTTTACAAGTTTTACTGGGAATAATGTTTTTAACCATTATTTCCTTACACCTAATTGAGACAAATTTTGGCACAGTAATAGCTTACGTGATTCAATCGGTCATTATTACACTACTGCTCCTTAATTCATTTTTTGAAACCAATAATTTTTCTTTACTCATTGTCGTGTTATTAACCCTGATCGTTAAAGTTATTTTGGCGACCGTCTTTTTTACCGGTCTAATCAAACGACTCAGTCTAAACTTTTCCGTCAGCAACTATTTAAGCATGCCACTGACATTGATTGTCATTGCCGTAATAACGCTGCTGGCACATTCCAATTATTTATCGGCTCTGACGAATATTATTCCGGCGCAGCATAGTTTATTAGCGTTATCCTTGGCCGCTATTTTTATGGCGATGTTTTTAATCGTTAATCGGAAAGATGCTTTATTTCAGGCCATTGGTGTATTATCTCTGGAAAATGGCATTGTCGCTTTTGCTATTTTTGCCGGCCTAGAACAATCGCCGGTCCTGCAAATCGGCATTATTTTTGATATTCTGATCTGGCTGGTTATTGCCACTGTTTTTATAAGAATGATTTATCAACATTTTGGATCACTCGATACCAGTTTAATGAAACACTTAAAAGATTAATTATGGCCATACTCATTATTCTAGTAGCCTTAGCCGGAGCCGCGTTAATTACTGTATTAGCGACTGACCGCCGTCTCATTGAAGGCGCTACACTACTCGCCGCCGTTATGGCTCTCGTCGAAGCTGTTATCGTGTCACAAACGGTGGCCGCTCTAGGCAGTTATGATGCCTTGACATTTTTTTCAGTTGATAGTTTGGGCGCCCTACTGCTGTTGATTATTGCCTGTATTAGTTTGGCGACCGTGGCTTATTCTATTCCGTACCTCAGAACGGAAACTGCTAAAAATATTATTAGTTATAAGCAGGTGCAACACTACTATTTATTACTCAATCTCTTTATGATGGCGATGTTCTTAGCGGTATCGTCGAGTAGTCCAATTTTTACTTGGATCTCAATTGAAGCAACTACCTTAGCCACGGCATTTTTGATTAGTTTTTATAACAAACCGACCGCTACCGAAGCCGCCTGGAAATATCTGATTATTAATTCTATTGGATTATTATTAGGCTTCTTCGGCACCTTATTATATTTCACGTCGATCGAGGCAAACCTGACTAGTGGGTTTATCAGTTGGCAAGGTTTGGCAATAGCCGCCACACACCTTGATCCGGTGATCGCACGCATCGCTTTTATTTTTGTCTTAGTTGGCTATGGCACAAAAGTTGGTCTTGCTCCCATGCATACCTGGTTACCGGATGCCCATAGCAAAGCCCCCGTACCAATTTCGGCACTGCTCTCGGGTGTTTTGTTGAATGTCGCTTTGATGGCGGTATTAAGATTTAAGTTAATTACCGACCTGGTGATTGGACCGGATTTTACCGGACACCTATTTTTATTATTTGGTGGTGTTTCAATTTTGTTTGCCGCACTGATTATTTTTACGCAAAAAAATTACAAACGTTTGTTAGCCTATTCCAGTGTTGAGAATATGGGAATTATATTGCTCGGCTTTGGTCTGGGTGGCTTAGGCGCACTGGCGGCGGTTTTTCACATGATGTACCACGCGTTTATTAAATCGGCTTTATTTCTAGCCTCTGGTACAATATTTTTAAATTATAGTTCTACCAAAATTGCCAATGTTAAGGGCGTTTTGACTGCCATTCCAATTACGGGTGGGCTATTTTTGGCTGGTTTTTTTGCCATTACTGGGGCACCACCCGTTGGTATTTTTCTAACCAAATTATCCATTCTTGCTATCGGCATCAAAACCTATCCAGTCAGTACCGTCCTGGTCTTGTTGCTCATGGCCGTTTTATTTATTGGCTTTTTAAAACACACCTCCGCGATGATGTTCGGTGAAAAACCAACTCAACTAGTAGCTACCAAAGAAAGTGTCTGGCTGATTCTACCACCGCTAGCACTGCTCGTTATAGTGTTATATTTGGGTTTTTGGCTGCCACCCTTTTTACAGATTTTAATCAATAATGTTGCGGTACAATACTAATATGATGCCGACAGAAATAATTAATGTTACACCTGAAAAATTACTAAATGTTGTAACAGAATTGATTACAGTTAAGCATCTAAGTTTGAAATTGATCACTGCCTCTGATGATAAAATCTGGTATGTATTTGGGGAGGTAATTTTGTGTCTGTCCATAGCTGATAACCAACATTTTCCGTCTTTATCCAAACTGCTACCCGCCGCCAGTTATTACGAAAGGAAGCTTTTAACCTTTTTTGGTCTTAAGGCCGATGGCCTGGCCGATCAACGACAACTTATTCTCCACGACAATTGGCCAACCGATAAATTCCCATTACGTAAGGATTTTAATTGGCAGACACGACCAGATAATGTTACTGCTGGACAATATGAATTTACCACGCTCCCAGAAGAGGGGATATACGAAATTCCCGTAGGCCCCATTCATGCTGGAATTATCGAACCGGGTCATTTTCGTTTTAGTGTTATGGGAGAAGCCATCAGGCTGCTTGAACCAAAGTTGGGTTACACTCATAAAGGCAGTGAAAAATTATTTGAACAATTGCCGCTTGATAAAACAATTAGCTTAGCTGAGAAAATTTCCGGAGATAGTTCTTTTAGTCATGCCTTGGCCTATTGTTTAGCACTCGAACAACTATCTGATACTACACCTCCAAATCGTGCCAATTACTTACGTGTGATCTATGCTGAACTTGAAAGACTAGCCAATCATTTCGGTGATATTGGTGCCATCATGTTGGATACTGGCTACAATTTTGGTGGAGCACATGGCGCCAGACTGCGGGAAAGAATTATGCAAATCAATCAGCGCTTAACCGGTAACCGGTTTTTACGCGGAGTTAATATTTGCGGCGGTGTCACACAAGATATTACTAGTGCTGCCGCAAAACTTTTGCGTGTTGAGTTGGTTGACATTAAACAAGATTTTATGGAAGTATTGGCCATTGCTAAAGGTAGTGGCACACTGCTTAATCGTCTCACTGGAACTGGTAAAATTACACAGGAGATTGTATTGCGCTGCGGAGCAACCGGTGTGGCTGCTAAAGCCACTGGTATTGCGCATGATGTGCGGATTGATTTTCCTTACGCGGCTTATACAGAAATTAAGTTACCCACCATTGCTACCGAGCAAAGTGGTGATGTCTATGC
This sequence comes from Patescibacteria group bacterium, assembly GCA_041665365.1. Classification (NCBI taxonomy): domain Bacteria; species Patescibacteria group bacterium. The sequence continues at coordinate 3,401 of JBAYIY010000009.1, read as the reverse complement.
CAGATTTTACGTTCGTGTTAAAGAAGTATTTACAGCACTTGAATTAATTGACCAGGCTTTAAAAGCATTACCAACTGGGTCAATCAAACAAAAAGTAGGAGCATTAAAAAACAATTCCGTGGCCACAGCGCTAGTGGAGGGTTGGAGAGGCGAAATACTCTATTTTGTAACCACTGATAAAACTGGTACCCTCTCCCGAGTGGCACCACAGGATCCATCCTTCATTAACTGGACACTATTAAGTCACGCCGGCTTGCATAACATGGTGCCCGATTTCCCCCTCATCAACAAAAGCTTCAATTTATCGTACACCGGATACGATCTATAATTAAATGATACTTAAGTTAAGTTGCCATATTAATATAAATTAGGTAATCTGACCTCAGGTTTCCGCGGGTTTAGATGTAGGCGGGGTATGGCCCAATTGGTAGGGCGCACGATTCGGGTTCGTGAGGTTCCGAGTTCGAGTCTCGGTACCCCGACAATATGAAAAATCATTTATAATAAAAAAATATGAAAAAAATTCTCATCGTTGAGGATGAAGCGCCTTTGGCAAAAGTATTAAATATTCAGTTTCAGAATGCTAAACTTGACGTCACTATGGCCAAAGATGGCATTGACGCATTAGAAAAATTAAAACTCAATAAACCTGATTTAATATTATTAGATCTATGGTTACCAAAAATGAATGGTTTTTCTTTTTTAGAGAAAATTAAACAGACCGATGCTTATAAGAAAATTCCGGTGATAATATTTTCTAATCTGTCTGAGAAATCTGATATTACCAGGGGTTTAGCACTGGGAGCAGAGGAATATATTGAAAAATTATCTATCACATTAGAAGACTTAGTTAAACGGGTGCAACACCATTTGAAATAGGAATGCTGACCTTCAATCCATCTTTGTTTTTTCGTTACGCTACCTGTCCACATTGGATCTGGCGTGATCTGTATGGTGATCAATCCAAAAAGGGTGACATGCCTGAACTGGCCGCTAAATTATTAGAGCAGGGCGTGCTGCATGAAGATGACTACATTAAAGGTTTAGCAATAACATCAGTTGCGACTCAATTAGGTGAAGCTGGTTATATTGAAACTGACCGGCTGATGCGGGCCGGAACACCACTGATTTATCAAGGTTCAATTCGAGCTGTGCTAAAAGGAGTATGCTATCAAGGACGGCCAGATTTGCTTGAAAAATTACCTGGTAAATCAAAGTTTGGTGATTATTATTACCGGCCAGTGGATATAAAAAATTCTAAACGAGTCAAACCAACTCACTGGTTGCAACTTACCCTATATGCTTTGATTTTAAAGCAAATCCAAGGTGTGTTTCCGCAAGACTGTGAAATTATCAATAGTGAGTATCAGCGAGTACCAATTGAACTTAGTGAAATGCATCGAGTAAAAACCTGGAAAAAGATTAAAGAAATACTGGCCATCTTAGAAGGCAAAAAACCGCCGTTAAAATTAGTCAGCACCTGTAAACAAAATCCCTGGTTTAAAGAATGTATTCGTGAAGCCGAAGCGGTCGATGATATTGCTTTGATCTATAAACTAGATTCTCGCGCTCTGACCGCTTTTCGCACGCTGGGTATTAAAACTGTGCATGATGCTGCCAAGATTGATCTGGCCAGTTTACCGATCATCCCTTTCACAAGCGCAGACAGTTTGAAGCGAATAAAGTTACAAGCCCAAGCTTTGATCAATCATGATATTTATTGGCTGCAAAAACCAATTATCCCTGAAGCACCACTCAAAATCTATTTTGATATTGAAGGTGACCCTTTATTGCAAGTGCAATACTTGTTTGGTTTTTGGATAGTGGATGGTAAAAAACCGGGTCGATATGTCTATTTTATTGCCGAACAACCAGAAGATGAAGCTCACTTGTGGCAGGAATTTATAGATTGGATAAGAACATTACCCATTAACGGGTATAAAGTTTATCACTTTGCCGATTATGAACGCTCGCGTGTTTTGGGTATGGCCAAAACCTACGGTGGTGAAGATATCGTGGCACCATTTGTTGAAAATTTCATTGATCTGTGTAAAACCGTTCAAGAGTCAGTGATCTTCCCATTGTATTTTTATTCTATTAAAGATATAGCCAAATCAAAATTCTTAAACTATAAATGGCGTCATCCTAAGGCCGGTGGAGCGCAAAGTATTTTTTGGTACGAAAAATGGCTAGAAACCAAAGATAAACAAGTTTTGCAAGACATTATCGATTATAATGAAGATGATGTGATTGCCACTGAATACTTACATCGTTGGTTAAGTAATGCTACAGGCCTTAAGCGATTCTGAAGCTAGTAAAGAATAATTGACCGGTAATGTGATTTGTGGCAAACTAGCCTAGATATGGAGCAAACATACGAGGCGGTTATTGGGCTGGAGATACACGTTCAGCTAAACACTAAGTCGAAAATGTTTTCGGCTGATTCTAACGCTGATTCGTTAGAACCGAATGTATTTGTTAATCCCACCTCGTTGGCTCATCCTGGTACTTTGCCAGTGTTAAATGCCACCGCCGTTGATATGGGCATATTGGCGGGGTTAGCCCTTAATTGTAAAATTGCTGAATTTACCAAATTTGACCGTAAACAATATTTCTACCCTGATCTACCTAAGGGATATCAGATTTCCCAACACGATTTACCGCTCTGCAGTAATGGAAAATTGGTGATTTATCCAGATGATGCCACACCTTTAGAAATAGGCATTGAACGGATCCATTTAGAGGAAGATGCGGCTAAAAATGTTCATACTGCCACCGCCACGATGGTAGATTTTAACCGCGCTGGCTGCCCACTGATTGAAATCGTGACCCGTCCGGATTTACGTACACCAAAGCAGGCGCGCATTTTCTTACAAGAGTTACAAATGTTAGTGCGTTATTTAGGTATCTCTGATGCCGATATGGAAAAGGGGCACATGCGCATGGATGTAAATATTTCATTGCGTCCAGTTGGGGATACTGCTTTGTGTCCCAGAACGGAAATTAAAAACATGAATTCGTTTAAAGCGGCCGAGCAGGCCTTAATTTATGAAATAACCGAACAAACCAAGTTGTGGGAAAACCAGCAAGCGCCTGAGCAACAACGCACTTGTGGCTGGGAAGATACCACCGGTAAAACTGTTGAGTTACGCAGCAAGGAGGAAGCCGCTGATTATCGTTATTTTCCTGAGCCAGACATACCGCCTTTACACATTACTCAAGATCAAATCAATGCTATCTTTAAAAAGATTCCAGAATTACCCTTAGAAAGACGGGCGCGATTTCGTGAAGAATATTTTTTATCGTATTATGATGCTAAGGTTTTAACGGCCGATCCACGCGTCGCGGAATATTATGAAAATACGGTCTCTGAATTACGCTCCTGGTTAAGCTCGATCGAT